>JAISHX010000017.1 GCA_031262335.1 Clostridiales bacterium | reverse complement strand
CTATGCCGACGGATTACTGTGTCGAAATTCTCGGAGCGCGTTTCCGGTGTCTTGATTCCGGATTTTTACCCGGTGAATCTGTTGATGCGGTTATTCGTCCCGAAGATATTGATATTGTGCCTGCATCAGAAGGCGCGATACGCGGCATAGTAAAAACTCTTACGTTCAAAGGTGTCCATTATGAAATGACAATCGAAGCAAACGGCTTTTCGTGGCTTGTCCACAGTACAGATAAATCTGACGAAGGCTCTACGGTAGGTTTGGCATTGGAGCCGGACGCCATTCATGTTATGAAGGCACAAAAATCGGAGGTGAGAGCATAGTTGAAAAAAACTCTTTTTATCGCTCCGTATGCTCTGTGGATGCTTTTATTTACACTGATTCCGCTTGGAATGGTTTTGTATTATTCGTTTACTGTGCCGGAAGGCGGCGGAATAGTATTCTCTCTTGAAAATTTTGAAAAAGTTTCAAGTGCTTTGTATATAGGCGTAATATTCAAAAGCGTAAAAATTGCGGTTGTTTCAACCTTAATATGCCTTATTTTGGGTTATCCGGCGGCATATATTCTTTCGACAAAAGCTTATTCAAAAAAAACAATGCTGTTGTTTTTGTTTATTGTTCCAATGTGGATGAATTCTCTTCTCCGTACTTATGCTTGGCTTACGTTGCTGCAAACAAACGGTCCGATTAACTCCGCGTTAGAATTTTTGCAAGGTCTTGTAAATGCTGTTCTTGGCACAGGACTTGACTGGAAATTAGATATTTTATATAAAGACCCTGCGGTCTATATCGGCATGGTATATAATTTTCTTCCTTTTATGATTTTGCCGATTTATACAGTGCTTATCAAACTTGATTCCAACCTGATTGAAGCGGCTCAGGATTTGGGCGCAAATCCGGTACGCGTATTTTTAAAAGTGGTTTTTCCTCTTAGCGTTCCGGGTGTTGTTTCAGGAATAACAATGGTATTTATGCCGTCCGTTACATCGTTTTTTATTTCAACGTTGCTCGGCGGCGGACAGTATATACTTATCGGAAACCTGATTGAAAGAAACTTCCTTGCCCTAAACGACTGGCACTTCGGCTCCACGCTCAGTCTTGTGCTTATGGTCGTTATGCTTATAAGCATGGGCATACTTTCCGCAATCGACAAAAACAAAGACGCGGAAGCGGAAGGGGGCGTAATGTTTTGAGATTCGCAAAAAAGTTTTATCTTGCCTGCCTCATTGCGTTTCTGTATGCCCCGATTGTAATTTTGGCGGTTTTTTCATTCAATTCGGCAAAATCAACGGGCGTTTTCATGGGTTTTTCGCTTAATTGGTATATTAAGCTTTTTCAAAACAAGACAATTATGAACGCTCTGCGCAACACTTTACTTATTGCTGTATGTTCGGCGTTTATTTCAACCGTGATAGGAACAGCCGCGGCTTTAGGACTTCATTTTATGAAAAAAACCCCGCGCCGTATTGCACTCACAATAAATCAGATTCCTGTTCTTAATCCGGATATTGTTGCGGGTTTCTCGCTTATGCTGATGTTTCTGTTTGTTTTCAAACATGCCGGCATTGGAACTATGGGTTTTGGTACGTTACTTGTAGCCCACATAACATTTAATTTGCCGTTTGTCGTCATAAATGTTTTGCCGAAAATACGCCAGTTTGACAGAAGCCTTTATGAGGCGGCACAAGACCTCGGCGCAACTCCGGCATATGCTTTTTGGCACATTACCGTACCTCAACTTTTGCCCGGCATTTTCGCCGGAGCAATTTTCGCTTTTACTCTCTCGCTTGACGACTTTGTTGTCAGTTTCTTCACAAAAGGCGTAGGCGACCCGAATCTTTCCGTCTATGTTTACAGTCAGACGGCAAAGCGCGGTATCAGTCCGGAAATTAACGCTCTATCAACGATTATGTTCGCAGTGATAATCACACTGCTGTTCATAGTAACAAAGCAAAACAATAAAAAGAAAAAACCTATAACGAAAGGGGATGCTACTTGAAACGCGCAATTAAGTTTTTGGGGGCGGCAGTCCTTGCGGCTGCCACAATGAGTCTTCTCACAGCATGCGGAGGAGATAACGGCGCAACAATAACCGTCTATAACTGGAGCGGGTATATTGACGATGAGTTGTGCGAGGATTTTAAGAAAGAAACAGGAATAACAGTCAAATATGACACGTTTGACACAAATGAAGCTATGTACGCAATCGTAAAAAACCAGCCCGGTTCATATGATGTTCTTATGCCGTCTGACTACATGATTCAGCGAATGATTAACGAAGGTATGCTGGAAAAAATTGACATGACCAACGTGCCTAATTTTTCAAATATAGATTCACGATTCAAAAACATGTGGTTTGACCAAAATAATGAATATTTCGTTGCGTATATGTGGGGAACAGTAGGAATTATGTACAATTCCAAAAATGTGACAGAACCTGTTGATTCATGGGGAATCCTTTGGGATGAAAAGTATAAAAACCGTATTTATATGCTTGACAGCACCCGTGATACTTTGGGACTTGCTCTTAAATACTTAGGTTTTTCGCTTAATTCAACAGACCAAGGTCAGCTTGACGCCGCAAAAGAAGTGCTTATCGAACAGCTTCCGCTTACAAGAGCTTATGTCGGCGATACCGCAAAGGACAGCATGGCGGCACAAGAAGGCGATTTTGCCGTTTGCTATTCAGGCGACGCGCTGTTTACGCAGGAAATGAACCCTGATATTCAATATGTTATTCCTAAAGAAGGCTCAAACGTCTGGTATGACGGAATGGTTATACCGAAAGGCGCAAAACACAAAAAAGAAGCGGAAATGTTTATAAACTATCTTTCACGCGCAGACATAGGGGCACGCCAGTCTGAAATTACAAGCTACTCAACGGCAAATAAAGCTTCTCTTGACCTTATGCCGCAAGAAAAAGTAAACAA
>JAISHX010000006.1 GCA_031262335.1 Clostridiales bacterium | reverse complement strand
GCACCACCGTTATATTTAACTTGTCCGGCATTTTTATCCATCCAACCGCTTGTTGACTCTGTAATAATTTGCCCGTCAAGCGACTGCTGAAAAACTGTTGCGTATTCCAACGCGTTTATCATAAAAAAATTCCTCCCTGTAATAAAATTTTTCAGATTAACGAACGCATCCCTAAACGAATGTAACATAGCGAAATGAGTTGAGGGATAGTTAGCTTTTTAAAGTTAAACGGCTGTATTTTTATTCTTAAAAAAATTTTTAATAATTTCAAACTCATCAGCATGTTTTTCTGCCGCAACATCAGAAAATTTAGGATAATTCTGCAATCTGTTTTTGTTTATCTCATCAATAACAGCCTGAAGTTTTTGCCTTTCTTTTTCAGAGAGCAGCAACATCTCAATAAGTTCTTCACGGCTAAGCTTTTGCTCGTTTACTTGTTCCTGAGCATTCACTTCTTCCGTAGGTGGAGTATCCTCATCAATAATTTCATTATCTTCCATTTACCTCACCTCTTTTAATTTCTTGATTTATTTTTTCCAATTCACTTAATGCTTCCTCCGGTGAATAATCCAAAAATTTAATCAGCGCGGAGTATTTTGACAAAAGTCCGCTTTGCGAAAGTTTCAGCATATTTTCTATATTGGTTTGTTTATCTTCAACAATGCCGTCATCAAACCGAACAAACACGTCAAATTCACCGCCGCTGACAAGTCCGTATAATCTGCCAAAATCCACAATAGTACAAACAAGACTTTTCAGTGATTCCACAAGTGCATTTTGGTGTGTTTTAACAGTACGGAAAGTTTTTGCATTATCTGAAATAACTTCTGTTGCCGTTTTTGCGCCTCTTGCGCCAAACATCATACCTTGAGTTACATTGAACGAGAATGCGCCGTTGCTAACTCCAACCTGAAGAGCAAGTAATGACAAAAGTGCATTCAATGCCTGAACATGTTCATCAACACGAAGTTCAACGCTGTTATCAAAAATTTTCATTTCTTTTGCATCATCAAAAGCAAAAGCCTGAAAAACTTCATCGTTGGCATCAAAATACCGTTCTGTTATTCCGTTTATGTCAGTAACAGTCCGCACAGCGGCAGCAGGAACAATGATTCTTCTTTTTCCGAGAACAAATTCCCGTACAAAGCTGTCAAAACAAATATCAAGAGCTTTAATAGTTGGTACAGCATTTGCAAAAATTGATATTCCGCATGGAGAATCATTTTTGTTATTAGCAGCATTAGGACGGAAATACGCAAACAGCGGTTTTTTCAGTCCTTTAATTTTGACTTCCGAAGCCAATTCGGGAAAAAATTCCCGCAAAGGAACTTCTCCGCCTCCAATGACTTCTCCGTTGTAATCAAAAGTTATTCGTCCTTCAAAAACCTTATTGCTTACGATATAATTTTTTCCGTCTTGCAAATGTTTCTCAATGAGTGAGTAACATTCACAATCCCTAACAAACGTATTTACGAATGCGGCATTTGTAATTTTCTCATTGTCCCAGCTAATCGGGAAAAAACAATCAGCCGAAACATAGTCCAGCCTGATTTTTTTTCCTTCTATACGCGGTTTAATAACCGCACCGCCGAGAGCGAACATTTCTTCAAGCAAGTGTGTAAAATTAAAAACAAAACCGTTATCCGCCAGAACTTCTTTAACAAAATCGTCCAACCCGCTGTCCGAAATTCTTATATCGCATTTTTCTCCAAAACATAATGATGCCATTTCCGCACAAAGGACTTTTGCCGCATTAAGAGATGCTATTTCACGGCTTTTTTTACCTCCGATAGCATTACTTTCGACAAACCGCCAAGGCGGAGTTCCGCAGTAAATACTTTTCCAAACATCAATCATCTAAAACCCCTTTCCGCCGCCGCGAGTTCGGGCGGCACAGCGGCAAGCAGCTCGTCAAAATAAGGTTCCAACGCATACTCCATGCTGTCAAGGCTGTCAACATTAAGCTTTCCGTTATCAAGCCTGGCATCTCTGCCTTTTTCGCCCGAATCCCAAACAGACGTTTCCATAGCCTCAATCAGATGCTTGCAACGGCGGTCAACAAAAAATCTCCCTTGGGTAATAAGTCTGTTTATGACATAAATCCTGCCGTTAATCGACGTTTTTTTCGCATTAAGAACATTAAAACCGCTTGCGGCAGCACGGAACGACTTAACAAAAAGTTGCTCCGCGCTGTCAACTCTGCAATCAGACAGTCTGGGATATGCTTTTTTCCATTTGCGGGATATATCACAAAAATTCCGAATCAGGCTTTCTGCGTCTTGATTTTTTTCATCAAAAAATTCATCAACTACATAAACTTCTCTTTGTTTTGTTATCCCAACAAGAGTAAAACTCGTTGCGGACATATTCCCGCCAATATCAACTCCGATACAAACAACAGCGAACTGCTCTCCGGCGGCGGCTATACAATTTTCCCCGAACATCGGATAAATTCTGCCTTCCGCGCCTGTCCAAAGCCCAAGAATATCCCTGTCATAATACATTCCTGACGGTGTCGCCGCAACAATAGACTCCACATATTCTGCGTCAAGAGCTGTATTGTCAAAAATGCTGAACTGAAACGCGGCAATATTAACGTGTTGATTAGATAACATCACGCCTGCCTTGTCAATAAAATTTATTTTTACATTTGAACGTGGATTCTCGGGATTAGTGTCAATAAAAATCCTTGCACCTTCATGTGAACATCTGGAAATGACCTCTCTAAGGAAATAATCATTGACGGCAGTCGCCTCATTTATATATGCGCCGGCAGCTGTAAAACCGCGTACGCTTTTCCATGAATCCGAATTTTCGCCGCCAAAGCAATAAATTTTATTTCCGAACAGACTGACAGCGTTATGTTTGTCAAACGGAAGACTTTTTCCGACAAGCCGTTCCATCTCTGATAAAACATTTCTTCTTACCGAAGAGATAGTTGCTCCGGCGATAATAAATGAAAGCCCTTTTCCGTTAAATTTAGCAATATGCGCCAAAAAAGCGAGTGTAAGCACAAAAGTTTTTCCGGAACGCTTTGCTCCGTGGCAAATAAGAATACGCGGACTTTCATTTTTAAAACATTCCCAAACTTCTTTTTGCTTTTCAGTCAGCATTGTTTTCAAGAGCCTCTCTCAATATTGCCGCCGATACTGATTCTGAGTTGCTTACGATTTCTTTTTCCGTATCCCCTGCAAGCTCCAAAATTAGTTTCACAGCGGCAAGCTGCGTATTCGGACTGCCGCATTCAAGCAATTCTCCGAGCTTGTCGGCTGCTTTTTCCGCCGCAAGAGCATATTCACGCCGTCTTGAAACTGTCACAGCACGCAGTTCTTTTTCATACTCTTCCGCAAAAGTTTCATTTTTACGGAACCAGTTAAACACCGTACTCCTGTCAACGCCTAATCGTCGCGCCGCCTCTGTTTTTGAAACTCCTTCCGCGACAATCATGTCAATTGCTTGCTTTTGTTTTGAGGTTACTTTTTTTTGGGTTTTAACAAAATCATCTCCTCCTTTCAGAAAATAAACATTTTGTTAATTCTGGCGTAATCTGATATTAACACAGTTAATTTTCCCCTTCAACCCAATCTTTTCTAAGTTAGCGAACGTCCCAATATCTCATGCCTTAACTATAACAACAAAAAAAGGCAGATAAAAAATCTGCCTTTTGTGAATAATTATAAACAATTTCTATAAGTTGCCTTTGGTTAATAGCAGTATAAATCTGTTTTTCTTTTGCAATATCTACGCTCATTCAGACAGCGTTCTATAAAGATTTTCGTAATCGTAGTATTTATATTTAGCTAAAGGTGTGTCATTAACACCTATTGCTTTATAAAGAATTGGGTTAGGTGAAAGCATACCACCTTCATAAGCAGCAAACCATTCAGAAACAGGATAACCTTTCACTTTGCGAATCTCATCACTTCGTGAATCTCGTGTCCCAAAACGTTTTCCCAATAAGTGTTTCGGTATTATCCCATAAGCAAAATATAAAGTCCCATTATACACGGCTTCAACAGAATCTGTCTTATTTAATCTATCGTCGTACACAAATTGTATTTTTTCATACTGCACATCACTATTGACTAATACGCTTATTACGAAACAAATAATTAGAAATACTACAATTATAATAGACAAAATCAGAATATGTTTTCTACCACGAAGATTCTTACTCCGCAATGGGTTAACCTCCAATATAATAATTTCCTAGTTACGCAGTTTATTATTCGTACCCTTTGATGAAGCCGCCCCCTTCGCAACAAATAACGCTATATCCATTTTGCTGCTAATCTCAGCCCCTTTACAATTAGGAACTGATTTTCGCTACACTAATTTTAAATCCTGTTTTTTCTTTAGCATTTTATCTCCGCAATTATAAATGGACATTCATTACACTCACAATGTATCATATAATCATATAAATCATCTAACGATACATCTCTATTAAGGTCTCCATCTTTGTAAAATTTGGCTTCTAATTCACTTGTTCCGTATTCCTTGTTTTGTCTTTCAATGATTACATTACATAATTTGCGGAATTCCTCATAATTGCCAGTAATACTATAACTTCCAAATTGATTATATATAACAAATTTACGTTCTATAATTTCCTCTGTATTAGCTGTTTCTTCTGTATAATCTTCTGTATAATCTTCTGGGCTGACATTTTCTGAACTTTCTGTATAATCCTCCGAGCTAACATCTTCTGTATAATCTTCTGAACTTCTTTCTTCTAAATTAACATCTTCTTTATCATCTTCTAACTCTGTTACGGAAATAAATTCCTTAGGAATACATTTCTCATAAATACATTGTCCAGAACATTGATTTCTGTGTATGCACAGGTTACAAAAGCCGACTTCTACGCTAAGAATTTTGCGCATAATTTTAATTCCTCCTATCTATAAGTCGTCGTGCTTTCCCTGAATTATCGGATAAGAACTAACTTCAAGCCGCACTTGGGCGCGCCTGAATGCCAACTCCGCCTTACGAATAGCAAGAGCATCGGTCTTTTCCGCTTGCGCTCTTCGGCTACGTTCGGCTGCGGATTTTGCGCGTTCAACGTCAATTTCGTCGGCGCGTTCCGCCTTGTCGGACATAATCCTCAAATTATTGTTGTCGTCCATTTCCGCAAAACCGCCAAACGCTGTAAACACAGTTTCTGTGCCTTCTTTGTCAAAAACACGGACAGAACCGTATCCTAAAGTAGTAATAATCGGCTCATGTCCTGCCAAAATTCCGACATCACCGGTTTCAGCGCGAAAAATGACATTAACAACGTCTTGTTCCGCAAGTTTTCGGGTAGGCGTGAGCAACGTAAAACGGAACGTTTTTTCTGCCGCCATATTGATTACCTCTCTGACTGGTGATGTTTTACAACATCATCTATACTGCCGGCATTAAGGAACATATGCTCCGGAATGTCGTCATGTTTGCCTTGAAGAATCTCGTCAAAGCTCCGAACTGTATCCGCAATCGGAACATACTGTCCGGGAATCGACGTGAATTTCTCTGCAACGTGGAACGGCTGTGAAAGAAACCGCTGGACTTTTCTTGCGCGGTTGACGATAAGTTTGTCATTTTCAGACAATTCATCCATACCGAGAATAGCAATAATATCCTGCAATTCTTTATAGCGTTGCAAAATTGCCTGAACTTCACGGGCAACGCGGTAATGTTCAAGACCGACAACGTTGGGGTCAAGAATTCTGGAAGTCGAAACAAGCGGGTCAATAGCGGGATAAATACCCAATTCAACAATCTGACGCGAAAGAGCGGTAGTAGCGTCCAAATGCGCAAATGTTGTTGCCGGAGCAGGGTCTGTATAGTCGTCAGCCGGAACATAAACCGCCTGCACGGACGTAATCGAGCCTTTTTTTGTTGAAGTAATTCTTTCCTGAAGCGTGCCGACATCTGTGGCAAGTGTCGGTTGGTATCCAACCGCACTCGGCATACGTCCAAGCAAAGCGGAAACTTCAGAGCCTGCCTGAATAAAACGGAAAATGTTATCAATGAACAAAAGAACGTCCTGTCCTTCCACATCACGGAAATATTCCGCCATAGTAAGCCCTGTAAGCGCGATTCTCATTCTTGCTCCGGGCGGCTCGTTCATCTGCCCGAAAACGAGAGCAGTTTTGTCGATAACGCCCGAATTTAACATATCTGAATAAAGGTCTTTACCTTCTCTTGTTCTTTCGCCAACACCTGAGAATACAGAATATCCGCCATGCTCTGTCGCAATGTTGCGGATAAGCTCCATAATAAGAACTGTTTTTCCGACGCCGGCACCGCCAAACAAACCGATTTTACCGCCTTTTGAATACGGGCAAAGCAAATCAATAGCTTTAATACCTGTTTCAAAAATTTCGGCATTTGTTGTTTGGTCGGCAAAAGTAGGAGCCGCACGGTGAATGGACCATTTTTCCTTTGTCTGAACGTCCGGCTTATTATCAATTGCTTTGCCCAATACATTGAACATGCGCGAAAGAGTTTCCTTACCAACCGGAACAGAAATCGGACCGCCGGTATCGGTTGCGGTCAAACCACGTTTCAGACCGTCTGTACTGCTCATAGCTATACAGCGTACAACATCGTCGCCGATATGTTGCGCAACTTCCGCAACCATAGTTTTGTCATTATGTTTAATTTCAAGGGCGTTATAAAGTGCCGGCAAAACGCCGCCCTCAAAACGAACGTCCAAAACGACGCCGATTATCTGAACGATTTTTCCAACGCCGGCGGACGTATCTTTTAAACCTGCCAAAAATCTCACTCCTTTTGCCTCGCACAAACGGGGCTAAAACTGTTTGCACTGCTATTATAAACATAGCAATGCCAACCGAACGGCACAATGTTCCATTGTACGCGTTCGGTTTTCGGTATTGTGTTATATCCTGCAATAACCCAACTACACAAAGACGATGCTAATAAGTATGAACAACAAAACAGTACCTGTCATTGTCATATCAAAAACCGACATCAGTACCGCCTGATTTGCTAAATTTACATATATCTATTCAAGCGCATTAGCACCGCTGACAATTTCCGTAATTTCCTGAGTGATTGCCCCTTGGCGTGCACGGTTATATTGAGTAGTATATTTTTCAATCATTTCCGAAGCGTTTTTGGTTGCGGAATCCATCGCGGTCATACGCGCTCCGAGCTGGCAAGCGGCAGATTCGCACATTGCGCCGTAAATAACGTTATTTATATATTTAGGAATAATATACGCCAAAACTTCGTCCTCACCCGGGTCATACCGCATAATCGAAACGGCTTTTCCGGAATTTTCGTCCCCGCCCTCAATTTTGCCCGGGTCAATCGGAAGAACTCTCTTTACTTTTGGTGTATGTGTCAAAACAGAATTAAACTCTGTATAAGCAATGTAAACTTCGTCAACTTCACCCTTTTTGAACATCTCAAATGCGCGTTCACCAAGTTTAGCAGCATCCTCATAAAACGGATTTTCAGAAATTCCCGTATAACTTTCGATAATATTCTTTTTGCGGCGACGGAAAAAATCTCTTGCCCTGTTGCCGACGGTCAAATATTTCTGTTCTTTCTTTTTACGAAAAAATTCACGTCCGGCGCGGCAAACATTTGTATTATATCCGCCGCAAAGCCCCTTATCTCCGGCAATAACAATCAGCAGAGAAGAATTAACCGGACGTTCTTTAAGGAATTGATTATTTGCGGAGCCGCTTTTCAAAGCCAAATCACGCAAAACATCACTGACGGCATTAAAGTAAGGACGTGTCGAAAGAGCCTTTTGCTTTGCGCGTTGAAGTTTTGACGCCGCAACAAGATTCATAGCTTTTGTAATTTGCTGTGTACTCTTTACGCTTTTAATCCTTATACGCAAATCGCGCATAGAAGCCATTGTCCCCGCCCCCTTACACTAAGTAGTCTTTCGGGCACTGAGATTTAAACTTATCTATCCCTGCGCGGATTTTCGGTTCCAAATCTTTGGAAATTTCCTTAGTCTGGGCAATTTCCTTCAAAATATCGTTATGTTGAGTATCGAAATATTTAAGTAATTCTTCCTCGCACTCAAGCACTTTCTCAACACGAATGTCGGCAAAAGACTTATTCGTTACAGCAAACAGTATAAGAACTTGCTTTTCAACAGCAAGCGGTTTGTACTGTGCCTGTTTCAGAATTTCGACAATTCGTTCACCGTGGCTTAGGCGTTCACGAGTATCTTTATCCAAATCCGAACCGAATTGCGCGAATGCCGCTAATTCTCTGTATTGGGCAAGTTCGATACGAATAGGTCCCGCAATTTTCTTCATAGCCTTAATCTGTGCACTGCCGCCAACGCGGGAAACAGAAAGACCCGGATTTATTGCCGGACGAACTCCGGAGTTGAAAAGCTCCGTTTCAAGGAAAATTTGCCCGTCGGTTATGGATATAACATTTGTCGGAATATAAGCGGAAATTTCACCCGCCTGAGTTTCAATAATAGGCAATGCGGTAATAGAACCGCCGCCGTATTCTTTGGAAAGACGCGCCGCACGCTCAAGCAGTCTGGAGTGAAGGTAGAAAACATCGCCCGGATACGCCTCACGTCCCGGCGGTCTGCGGAGAAGGAGTGACATAGCACGGTAGGCAACAGCATGTTTGCTCAAGTCGTCATAAATAATCAAAACATCTTTGCCGTTTTCCATCCATTCCTCTGCCATAGCAACACCCGAATACGGAGCAAGATATTGCAGCGGAGCGGCATCAGAGGCATTTGCGCAAACAATCGTTGTATAAGCAAGCGCACCGTATTCCTCAAGAGTTTTAACAACTCTCGAAACAGTTGACGCTTTTTGCCCTATGGCAACATAAACGCACAAAACACCTTTGCCTTTTTGGTTAATAATTGTATCAATGCAAATAGCTGTTTTACCGGTTTGTCTGTCACCGATAATAAGTTCACGTTGCCCGCGTCCAATCGGAACCATTGCATCAATAGCTTTAATACCCGTTTGAAGGGGTACGTTAACTTCTTCGCGTGAAATAACGCCCGGGGCAACTCTTTCAATAGGACGCTGACTTTTTGCTTTAATCGGTCCTTTTGAATCAAGCGGCTGTCCAAGTGCATTTACAACACGTCCAATAAGAGCGTCACCGGCAGGAACAGAAGCAACTCTCCCTGTCAGGCGTACAGTACCGCCTTCTTTAATACCGTCGTCCGCACCTAAAAGCACGACACCGACATTATCTTCTTCAAGGTTAAGAGCCATTCCGAAAATGCCGTTTTCAAACTCAAGAAGTTCGCCGCTCATTGCATTATCAAGTCCGTAAACACGGGCAATACCGTCGCCGACTTGTATAACCGTACCAATTTCAGAAACGTTAAGCTTCGCGGAATAGCCTTTAATTTGTTGTTTAATTATACTGCTTATTTCTTCAGGTTTAAGATTCAAACGTAACTCACACTCCTTTGCTTACGCAAGCGGTCTTTCTAATAATTGTTTTTTCATATCGTGAACCTCTGCTCCGACCGTTGCGTCGTAAAGCATTCCGGCAACCGCGATTTTAACGCCCGCTATAACGTCCTTGTCAACCTGCTGTTTGATGATAACCTCTTTATTCAATTTTTGGGAAAGAGTTTTTTGCAACTTAGCCACCTGACTGTCCGAAAGTGGAACAGCCGATGTCACGACCGCCTCGGCAATATTTTTATATTGTAAAACCAAGCCGTTAAATGCAGAAAAAATATGACCGATTTCGCTTTCTCTGCCTTTTCTGAGGACGAGAGCGAAAAATGAATAAACTTCTTCCGGCAGTTCACCGCCGAAAGCTTTTTTTATTAACGAAAGTTTTTCCTCCGCATTGACTTGCGGGTGATTTATAAGGGAAGAAAAATCTTTATCGGAATTATAGATACTGGTAAACGTGCCGATTTTGGCGGCAAATTCGTCAACCTTCTGCTCCTCCAGCGCGATTTCAAACAACGCCTTCGCGTATCTAAGGGAAGCTATTGCCATTTTGCACCTCCCAAACCGTCAATAGCGGAGTCAATAAGTTCCGCTTGTTTTTTCTGTGTTAATTTTTGCTCAACATATTGTTCGGCAACTTTTGTTGCAATTTCAATAATGCGAACACGCATCTCGTCCTTGGCGTTTTCGCGCTCTTGAACCGAATCCGCCTTTGCACGTTCAACAATATCGGCGGCATCTTGTTTTGCGGAGGCAACAGCCTCTGCTTCACGCTGAGCGGCTTTGCGTCGCGCCTCATCAAGAAGCCCTTTTTCTTCTTGTTGAATACGGCTTAACTTGTTTTGAAACTCAAGTTTCAATTCTGCGGCATTCTTTGCCTCAATTTTGCTTTGCTCAACCATGCGCCTAATCTTGTCTGCCCTTGATTGCAAAAGTTTGGCAACCATCGGTTTAAGTAATTTGACAAGGACTATAACAAGAATAGCTGTGTTAATCCATTGAAAGATTGTTTGTGCGTTAACTGTCATTTTGCGCCTCCCAACTCACGCAGCAGTTTAGACTGCGCAACTTCTTTGGGGTCAACCTTGACGTATCTTCCGGCAATAAGTGACGCAACTTGAATAGTTTGCGTTCTTACTTCACCGGCAACTGCCGCTTTTTCTTTGTCGATTTCGGATTTTGCTTTATCGCGTATTTCGGCAGCTTTTTTATTTGCGTCAAGAATCAGCGCGTTTTGGGTTTTTGCTGCTCTTTGTCTTGCGTCATCCAGAAGTATTGCCGATTCACTGTTTATGCGTTCAATTTCCGCGTTATATTTTATACGCAGAGATTCCGCCTCTTCTCTGTCGCGGGCGGCAGATTCTGCCTCACGGCGTAACCTATCCGCTCTCATCTGCAAAAATTGCAGAACCGGTTTGTAAAGCAACCGAACGAGAATAAGTATGAGTATTGAAATCAAAACCCATTGGGTGATAACACCCGTAATCAGCGTTTCGTCAACGCGCAGAACATAATCTTCACTGCTTACTGCACTTGTAAGAAAAACCATAAGCCTTCTCGCCCTCCTTTCTTGGGGATAAGCTTACGCTTAAAGTTTCCCTACCAAAGGATTCGCGAACATAAGAATCATGGCAACAACAAGACCGTATATAGCCGCTGTTTCCGAAATAGCGTCACCGATAATAAGAGTGGACATGATAGTACCTCTTGCTTCGGGCTGACGTCCAACCGCCTCGGCGGCTTTACCGGCGGCGTAACCTTCGCCGATACCGGTACCTAAACCGGCACAAACTGCAATTCCTGCGCCAACCGCAGACATACCGAGTACAAATGCTTCATTAGAAATACTTGCCATAACTTAAAATCCTCCTTAAAAATTATATAACCGCCTTAATCAGGCAGTTTATTTCTTATGAAAGAAATACTAAGAACAGTAAAGATGAAAGCCTGGATACTACCGGAGAAAACATCAAAATAGGCGTGCAAAGCAGCAGGAATACCTATTTTGAGATAGAATGGGAACGAGTAAATAAGTCCCATCAGGATAAGTCCCCCCAAAATATTGCCGAAAAGACGGAAGCTCAGAGAAATAGGCACAGAAATTTCCGACACTACGTTCATTGGAAAGAATACAACAATAGGCTCGAAATATTCTTTGAAGTAGCGGAATTTCTTGTGTTTCAACCACATGTAGTGGAGAATGAAAAATGTTGATAACCCAAACGCGGCAGTAGTAATAATATCGGCGGTAGCGTTTCTGAAACCGAGAAGTCCTGACATATTCATAGTCCAAATAATGACAATAACTCCAAAGTACCAGCCGCCCAAAGCCACTGACGTGTATTTTTCCCCAAGCGTACCTTTAATAAAATTCTGAATAGTGTCTACCAAAAGTTCAATAACATTTTGGAAAGTAGTTTCCGGCGTTTCTTTAAAACTTTTGAGCTTCATTCGTACAATAATGGCAAGAGTAATCAGTACAGCCATAACAAACAGCGTTGATACTGTAGTCTGACTGATAAGAATTTTCCAGTTGCCCTGAATCGGAATCGTAAAGTACACCTTGTTATTAAAATCCAATCTTTATTTCACCTCCTTGTCATTTGGTTGGTTGCTTTTCCTATCAAAAACAAACCGCTCCGCATATGCGCCAAATTGGAGGGAAATAACTCCGACAATCGCGCCCCAGAGGTTAAAAATCTGTGGTTGCAGCGCGGCAGTAATGAGGAACACACCGGCAAGTATGTATCTAATCACAAACTGCCCTCTTGAGTATAGCACCGCGTCTGATTGACTCATCCCAAGATTTTTTTCAATCGAACGCTCTATAAGGATGACACGAATAACACAACAAAGATAACCCCAAATTATACCGGCAGCAATCCTCAAAAAATCCGTACGCAAAACAGCGCACAGCACGCCAAAAAGAACCAAACAGGCAACTGCTGTCAGCAGTAGTATTCTCTTTGAAGTGGCAGACAAATTTTTCATTGTCAATGTCCCCCTTTTTCGTCTTTTATGTTATCGGCTTTTTTTTGGTAAAAATCAATAGTCAATTTATAAAGATTTATAAAAGCCGCGCCTATTCCTATAACCGTAAAAATCAGCAATAACACAGGCGAAGTGTTAAATGTTTTATCAAGAAACGAACCAATGAAAATACCGATAAAAATTGCCGCCGCCATAGAAATACCGAGTTGCGTCAC
>JAISHX010000216.1 GCA_031262335.1 Clostridiales bacterium | reverse complement strand
TAAGCTGAGTATTTTTTGTACTGGCATCTTGGGGCGGAAAAACTTTATAGTTGTAAAAAGCTTGTCCGAACTGAGTACCCGCCGAAAGCAGCGGAATTAAAATTCCGGGAAAAGCCCAGCCGGAACTATTTAATAAATTCAACCCAAGAAAGGTTTCAAAATTTTGTTTTTCGGTAACCATTGCCTGAATCTCAGCGGCAAGCTCCGGATTGCTTATCATTGGCGCACTTTTCATAAACTCTACCCATTCGAGGGAAGTCATTTTGTTGAGCACTTTCATAAGCCCCGACACAAGCGTAATATCCACTTCCATTTTGCCCTGAAGATGCGCGTCGCGTATTGGAGTAAGAACTTCCATAATATCCGGCACCTGAAAAATTTTTAAGGCAAGTGCCTCATAAATTACACCAACTTTGTCGATAAACATAAAGGGTTGGCGCAACAAATAGTTAAGAGCCATAAAAATCGGAAACGTAATGAACATCGGCAAACAGCCGCCAAGTATATTGTAATTATTTTTTGCATACAGCGCCTGAGTTTCGGCGGCAATTTTCCTTTGTATTTCAGGGTCTTTTTGGTCTGCACCGCTGTATTTTTCTTTGATTTTTGCGACATCAGGGGCAAGCTTTCTCATTATAATCGACGAACGCTGCATTTTTATGCCTGAAGGCACCATCAACGAACGTACCATACATGTAAATATGATAATAGTTATTCCGAGTGAATTAGGCTCGGTAATTCTGTAAATGATATTAAAAATAAAGTCAAGAATGTAACCCAAAAAAGCATCGATTGGACCCATAATGACACCGGGGTCTTTGTCGATATAGGCTGTTAAAAAGCTCAAATTATACCTCCTGCCTTGACAATTCCCTACGCCTAAAGGTCGGGGATTCTTGGTTAATCGTCTGTTAATGTCAAAATTTGACAATGTTACACAGACTCCCAAGTGCATATTACCGTTTATTCCACGGTATAAGAACATTGTACAACTTTGATTATCCAATTGCGTTTTTGACTATCTTTTGGTGTATCAACCGTTCTTTACTTCCGCAAAGGCGGAGGGTCATACCCGCCGTTTGAAAACGGGTTGCAGCGTAAAATTCTCCAAAAAGCCAAAAAAGTACCCTTTAATGCGCCGTGCGATGAAATAACCTGCACGGCGTACTCGGAACATGTCGGATAATATTTACAGCGCGGCGCAACTGTGGGAGAAATATATTTCTGATAAAACCTAATCGCACATATAAAAGACTTTTTAATCATAATCCGATAAAAAACTTTTTAACTTTCCTGACAACAAGCATCCGCCAATCAAGCGGCGGGAGTATGTCATTCATAATCCGAACTTACCCAACAAAAAATCAACGCTTTCCGCAATTTCGGCATAACATGCCTGTCCGGCAGCGGGACGCGCTACAAAAACAACGTCTGCCCCCGCTACCGCCCTAATCCGCGCCGCAACAGATTTCTCCCTAAGGCGGAAAGCCTCTTTGACACGGCGTCTGATTTTGTTCCGCAAGACGGCACCGCCAACACGTTTACTGACGGACACACCAATTCTAACCGTGTCGCCTTCACGCGGCAAGCGGTACATTACAAGAAACTTTGTTGCACGACTTTTGCCCTTTTCATATACAGTGCGGAACGTCTTATTTTTTTGAATTACTGTCACGCCGTAAGCACATGTCTGCCCTTTTGTCTGCGTCTGGCAATAACTTTCCTTCCGTTTCTTGTTGCCATTCTTTTTCTGAATCCGTGTTCCATGCTGCGGTGCCGATTGTTCGGCTGAAATGTCCTTTTCATTGCACGCACACCTCCTGTCTTAAAAACTGGATTTACACAAACAAAACCTTAATCATTATAGTTTATTATTCCATAACAGTCAACAGCTTTTTTTAAAAATCGTCAAATTGAAAATTGCAGCTTCGGAGAAAATTCAAAAATGGATTGCGCGATACAGAACAATGCTGTATAATAGTCTTATACTGTGGGGACACGGAAATACACGCTTGAGGAGCTTATTATGCAAGTATATGAAGGTATATTTTTTACTGTACAGCGAGAATCCGTACAATTGCCGAACGGAAAGTCTGCGTGGCGTGAATTTATAGGCAAAAGAAACGCATCGGCAATTGTACCGATATTGCCTTCCGGCGAAGTTATTCTTGTAAGGCAATACAGGCACGCTGTAGGCGAACATCTTTTAGAAATTCCCGCCGGAGTTTTAGAAGAAGACGAGCAGCCTGAACATTGCGCCGCCCGCGAACTTGAAGAAGAAACGGGATTTAAAGCCGGTGTTTTAACGCCGCTTACGACGATTATTCCAATCGGCGGTTACTGCAATGAGAAAATTTTTATTTTTACAGCCGAAAATCTTACAAAAACAGCACAGAATCTTGACGCGGATGAATTTGTTGAAATAGAAACTTACTCTCTTGATGTTGCTATTGAAAAAATTTATTCAGGTGAAATTACAGACGCAAAAACCGTCGCCGCATTGCTAATGTATGAGCGAAACAAAAAACAATAGATTAAAAAAGCCTTGAGAATTTGTTTCTCAAGGCTTTTTTGATTATTTTTTTCTGCTAAACAACACAATCGCTCCAAATGCGACAAGCAAAACAGCTACAATTTTATTAAACCAGTTCATGCCTTCAAAACGAAAAAGAAACCAACCTATATTATTTATAAACCACATTGCAAGAACAACCACAGAAGCACATATGATGATTGTTTTGTGCCGATAGAAAAACTCTTTTATTTCGTCAATATTATCCGGAACAAATTCGCCGTTTTCAAGTTTAGCACGCTTTTTGAACGAATCAAATAAAACTGCAAAATACATAATCGCTAAACACGGAACAAGAAAATCCATACCAAATTGACCCGCAGCATATATTCCTCCGAAAAACACAGAAAGGAAGAACAATCCGCGCTTAATCAGTCCAAGGTACATATAGCCTATGCCGGGCAAAACCGACATACAAAATAACAAAAATCCCGAAAAACGCTTTCTTTTGTGTGGGTGTTCGTGAAATCCTGCGGCACGGGGCGGCAGTGGCGGTATTGGCGGCGGTACCGCTCCCGCACGTTCCGGTTCATAATCCATAACAAAACCCTCCTTGATATATTTTTGATTAACTTTTTCCGTAAATAAGAAATCCCTGAAGACTTTGCCTTTGTGATTTCTTATTTACCTTATCATAACCACATATACGGAACCAAAAGTACAAAGTTTGTTCCTGTGTTTGATTTTTTATTATGCCTGTGTTATAATCCGGAATG
Source organism: Clostridiales bacterium (assembly GCA_031262335.1). Classification (GTDB taxonomy): domain Bacteria; phylum Bacillota; class Clostridia; order Lachnospirales; family WRAX01; genus JAISHX01. The sequence continues at coordinate 1,182 of JAISHX010000216.1, read as the reverse complement.
AGGTGATATTTTGAATAAAAAATACAAAATAGGTGTTCTTGACGGCGACTATATAGGTCCTGAAATAACAGCCGAAGCATTGAAAGTTCTTTTTGCGGCAGGACGCAAATACGGCTATCAGTTTGAAATTGAAAAGCTTTTGGCAAGCGGCGAGGCTTTTGACAAAACAGGAAAACATCTTCCTGATGAAACAATCGAGAAAGCACGCCAATGTGACCTTCTTCTGAAAGGTCCTTTCGGAGGTCCGCCCGAAGAAATAAACCACCCGAAATGGGCAGGCGTTGAACAAAACGCCATTTTGCCATTAAGAAAAATCTTTAATTTTTATGCTAATTTACGTGAAGCAAAAATTTACGAGCCATTGAAGTCGCTGTCGCCGCTTAAAGAAAGCCTCATCGACGGTGTAGGTATTCTTATCGTGCGTGAGCTTGTTTCCGGTATTTACTTTGGTGAAAAAGGTGAAAGTTCTTCTGACGGCGAACGTCGATTTTATGATATTGAATCTTACAGCGAGTCGGAAATTTCACGCATTGCGGAAGTTGCTTTCCAAAAGGCACGTTTGCGCCGCAATAAGGTAACCCTTGTCGCAAAGTCAAACGTACTTAAAAGCTCCGTTCTTTGGCGCGAAGTTACTGAAGAAGTACGCAAAAATTATTCCGATGTCGAATTTAATTATATGCACGTTGACAACGCCGCAATGCAGCTTGTTATGAATCCGCGCCAGTTTGACGTAATTCTTACAAGCAACATGTTCGGAGATATTTTGTCCGACGAAGCAAGCGTTTTGTCAGGCTCAATCGGACTTTTCCCGTCCGTAAGTCTTAACGGCACAACTTTTGGGTTGTACGAGCCTATTCACGGGTCTGCGCCGTCAATAGCCGGTCAAAATATAGCAAATCCGCTTAGCGCAATTCTTTGCGTGCCGCTTATGTTTGAACATTCGTTTGGTGATGTTGCCGCCGCTCGCGAAATTGAATCCTGCATTGAGGCTGTTCTTAAAGACGGCTGGCGCACAAAAGACTTACTCACGTCTGGTGGTGACGAGTCAAAGCTTCTTGGAACAGTTCAAATGGGGGACATGATTGTAAAATATATTGAAAAATAACTGTAAAAGACAAAGACAAGACCTTGGGGGCTTTCAGCCCCCAAACCCCTGACCAAAGGGCTTTCAGCCCTTTGGAA
>JAISHX010000145.1 GCA_031262335.1 Clostridiales bacterium | reverse complement strand
TCAGGGAGAAAAGTAAAAATAGCTACAGCCGCAACAGCGCAAAACCGTGCCAAAACCATATATTCTTTGCGCAAAAAGACGTTTGCGCCGTCACGAATAAATTTGCCGACACGTGCAATTTCGGCATTTTCTGAATGTTGTTTCTTTACCCATGAATACAAATATGCCGCAAAGCCGAACGCCACCAACGCGATAGCTGCAGACGCAATCAGTATTCCTTCTCGCAATTCCATTCCAATCCCACCTTTATATAAAAATTTAAATACGTAATTACATTATAAGTCTTTTTACCCCATAAAATCAATAAAAATTTGAATTTTATAAAATGTACTTTATTATATCCTATTGCTTTAGCTATAGGGATATACGGCGCGAATTTTCGGGGAAAATTCAAAAAATTCAGTAGTGTATGATATAGTAAGTCAATATATAAAAATACTCAATACTTCGCCTTGATAATGTTTTATATTAGCTTACTATATAGAAACAAATAAAGACATTGATATAATTTTCAATGTCTTTATCAAAATTTTTTGTCTTATAATTTTAGGTTATATTTACTTAACCAGTAATTTACCTGAAGTAAATACGCTATCATTTGAGGTCCTGCCATTAACTGTCCGTACCAAGGTTTTCCGTAATCTGACGGTTTTGACATAAATTCCTCAACTTTTTTAACATCAATAATTGCTCTGACAGGGGAAGATACGTCATTGATGACTTCTTTAAGTCTTGTGCGTACTTCATTTTCATAATTAGGGTTGTATGTTTTAGGATATGGACTTTTTCGCCTGTACAGCACTTCTTGAGGCAGATATTTTTCTGACGCTTTCCGTAAAAGCCCTTTGACAAGTCCGTTTGGATAGTCAGGGCTTTTCGGACATTTCATTTCCCACGGAACATTCCAAACATAATCTACAATTCTTCTGTCCGCAAAAGGTACTCGTGCTTCAAGTCCCGTAAACATGCTTGTTCTGTCAAGTCTGTCAACAAGTGTCATCATAAACCATTTGAGATTCAGATATGAAATTTCGCGTCTGCGTTGTTCTTCGGAATTTTCGCCGTCAAGATGCGGCACTTCGGCAATAGAATTTTCATAAGCTTCGGCTGCGTATTCATCAAGATTTAATTCCGCCGCTACTTCCGGCTTCAGAAGTTCTTTACGCGGTGTCATATCGGGAGTCCACGGAAAACCATGATTTTCAAATGCCTCACTTTTATGAAACCACGGATACCCTCCAAAGATTTCGTCCGCACATTCTCCGGTAAGAGTTACTTTGTTATACGGAACGACTTTTTCGCAAAAGTAAAGCAAAGACGATTCAACATCCGCCATACAAGGTAAATCTCTTGCGTCAACGGCTTTATAAAGATAATCGGCAAGTTTGGCATTATCGCATTCAAGGTAACGGTGATTTGTGCCGGAAAACTCAACCATCATATCGACAAAAGGGCGGTCTCTTGACGGCTGAAATGAGTTGGACTTAAAATATGTGTCATTGCCTTCAAAATCAAATGAAAATGTATTCAGTATTTTTCCTTGTTTTTTTAGTTCTTGCGAACATATTGCCGTAACAAGCGAAGAATCTATTCCGCCGGATAAAAATGTACTTATCGGAATGTCCGACAGCATTTGCATTTTTACGGCACTGTACAGTAACTCGGACGTTGTTTCGATAGTTTCTTCAAATCCGGATGTATGCGGACGACTTTCCAGATTCCAATAACAGATGTCTTTCAGTCCGCATTTTCCATACATAATATAATGACCTGCTTTTAGTTCGTGAACATGTTTAAAAACGCCGTTTCCTTGTGTTCTCGCAGGACCTACGCCGAAAATTTCACGCAGACTGTTTTTATCTGTTTCTGCTTTAAAATCCGGATAGCAAAACAGGCTTTTTGGCTCTGAGCCGAAAATGAGTGTATTACCGAAAAGTGCAAAAAATAACGGCTTTATGCCGATTTGGTCACGGCAAATGTAAAGCCGCTGTTCCGATTCGTCCCAAAGAGCAAAAGCAAATATTCCGTTTAATTTCTTAACAAAATCAATACCTTCGCGCATATAACCCGCAATTATAACCTCTGTATCACTTGAAGTATCAAAATATTCTCCTGAATTTATCAAATCGTGTTTCAATTCGTGCATATTGTATATTTCACCGTTATAGCAAATAGCGCAACTCATTCCGTTGCGCGTACGCGTCATTGGTTGTCCGCCGCCTGCTATGTCTATTATAGACAGTCTGACATGTGCAAGTCCGCATATGTTCTTTAGGTAAATGCCTTCGCTGTCAGGACCTCTGTGTTTTTGAACTAAATTCATATCATTCAAAACATTACGCCACCGACTGCCGCAAACGGCATAATTCTCCTCCGGATTACAAAACCCGGCTATTCCGCACATAATTTGTCCTCCTGACGAAACTTACTTCTCTTTGATATTATATAATCGTCAGAAAGAAAATGTTAAAAAAACAGCCTGAAATCAAGCTGTTTTTTATTTTATATCTGGGTGACAAGATTTGAACTTGCGACCTCTAGAACCCCATTCTAGCGCGCTACCAAACTACGCTACACCCAGCCAAAGCTTTTTTATTATATCACCGTCAGAT
>JAISHX010000070.1 GCA_031262335.1 Clostridiales bacterium | reverse complement strand
TAAAGAAAGCAGGATTATTTTGGAACAAGAACAAGATTTGAGTGAACTTTTAAAAATTCGCCATGAGAAACTTGCACAACTGCAAGCAGATGGTAACGACCCGTTTTTGATTGTAAAATTTAATCAAGATACACACAGCTTACAAATACTTAATAATTTTGAAGATTATGAAGGTAAAACTGTAACGATTGCAGGACGCATGATGAGCAGGCGTGTAATGGGCAAAGCATCATTTTTTGACATTTCTGACCGCAAAGGTCGTATTCAGTCATATGTAAAAAAAGATGAGATTGGTGAAGAAGATTACGATAAGTTTAAGAAATATGATATTGGAGATATTTTAGGTGTAGAAGGCGAAGTTTTCCGTACACATAAAGGTGAAATTTCTGTCAAAGCAAAAAAAATCACTTTGCTTTCAAAAAGTCTGCAAATTTTGCCTGAAAAATGGCACGGATTAAGCGATGTTGATATGCGTTACCGCCGCAGATACATTGATTTGATTGTAAATCCGGAAGTGCGTGAAGTTTTTATAAAACGCGCAAAAATAATAAAAAGTATCCGGGAATTTCTTGATAAAAGAGATTATATAGAAGTAGAAACTCCTGTTATGCAGCATATTCCCGGAGGTGCGGCAGCAAGACCTTTTGCTACTCACCATAACGCTCTTGATATGGATATTCACCTGCGTATTTCTTTGGAATTGCCTCTTAAAAGGCTTATTGTAGGCGGCATGGAACGCGTTTATGAAATGAGCCGCGTTTTCCGTAATGAAGGTATAAGCATAAAACATAATCCCGAATATACTCTGTTGGAATTATACGAAGCATATTCAGATTATATTGATATAATGAATTTGCTTGAAGAAATGTTGCGTAAGGCGGCAATTGACGCTAACGGAACAACAAAATTAAAATATATGGATACGGAAATTGATTTAGCACAGCCGTTTGAGCGTCTTTCTATGATTGATGCTGTAAAACGTTATACAGGTATTGATTTTAATGAAATAAAAACCACAGAAGAGGCAAAAGAGCTTGCAAAAAAACACGGCGTTGAGTTTGAAGAACGCCATGCAAAAGGTGATATTCTTAACCTTTTCTTTGAAACGTTTGCAGAGGAGCATTTGATTCAGCCGACATTCCTTATTGATCATCCTGTTGAAATTTCACCTCTTACAAAAAGAAAGCCGAATAACCCTGACTATGTTGAACGGTTTGAGCTTTTTATTGTCGGACGTGAATTTGCAAACGCATATTCCGAATTAAATGACCCGATTGACCAGCGAAAGCGTTTTGAACATCAGGAAGAAATGCGTGCCGCTGGAGATGCGGAGGCAAATATGCTTGACGAAGATTTTCTTCTTGCTCTTGAATATGGCATGCCGCCGACAGGCGGACTTGGTGTTGGTATTGACAGGCTTGTAATGCTCCTTACGGAATCTTACTCAATACGGGATGTACTCCTTTTCCCAACAATGAAACCCGAAAGATAGAGGAAAAAAATGAAAAATATTAGAAGGGGTGGTGCTTATTCCCGCCCCAAAAAGGAAAATGCCTCAAAATTTGAGCGTTATCCAAAAAAGAACACAAAACCGCGTCCGCCGAAAAGACCTTCTTTTGTCAAAAATGAGCAATCTCATGAGCAAGAGGACGACGGACTTAAACTCATAGGCAGAAACGCTGTTTTGGAAGCTTTGTCCGGCGGTGGTGACATTGACAGAATCTTATTGCGTAAACCCGAAGAAGGAACACAGCTTGAAGGCTCTTTGCGCGTTATAGCCGCAAAAGCAAAAGAGCGTGGAATCGTAATTTCGGAAGTAACAAAGGAAAAACTTGACGCAACAACCGCAGATAACACAAATCATCAGGGTGTTATTGCTCTTTGTCCTGCTTTTCCTTACTCAACAGTTGAAGAAATTATTGAGTTTGCACACCAAAAAAATGAACCGCCTTTTATTGTTGTTTTGGACGAAGTAAGCGACCCTCACAACCTTGGCGCAGTAATACGAACAGCTGAATGTGTCGGTGCGCATGGCGTAATAATTCCAAAACGGCGTGCGTGCGGACTGACAAGTACGGCGGCAAGGTCTGCTGCCGGTGCAGCGGCGTATGTTAAAATTGCGCGTGTTACAAACATTGTTTCCGTATTGGAACAATTGAAAAAACAAAATATTTGGGTTGCTTGTGCGGATATTACCGGCGAACCACTTTATGAAACAAAGGCACCGCTTGACGGGGCGATTGCTGTTGTATTTGGCGCTGAAGGCGGCGGAGTACCGCTGCTTGTTAAAAAAACGTGTGACTTTTCCGTAAAAATCCCTATGTTAGGGAGTATTTCTTCTTTAAACGTTTCGGTTTCGGCAGGCGTTGTATTGTATGAAATCGTAAGAAGAAAAGGCGGAAAGTGAGCGGAGATATGCAAATGTGAAACACTCAAAGAAATACGTCTTGGTAGACGGCTATAATATTATACATTCATGGGGTTATCTTTCCGAAGGCCTATCACTGGAAGAGTCACGCGATAGGCTTATTTCTGTACTGCAAAACTACCGCGGCTTCTCAAAAAGTGAGGTTATCGTTGTTTTTGACGCACACCTCGTTAAGGGCGGCTGCGGCGGAGTTTGCGAAATGGGAAACATAAAGGTAGTGTATACAAAAGAAACTGAAACCGCCGACCATTACATAGAGCGGGCATCGCGTACTATGGCAAAGGAGTATACCGTAACAGTTGCAACAAGCGACAACTTGGAACAGCTTATAATTCTTGGCTCCGGAGCAATAAGAATATCCGCTGAAGATTTTTTAAAGGAGGTTAATTCAACAGAGAAAAAAATTAAAAAAAAGATAGAGGAAAATCGTCCTGTAAAAAATAATCAGCTTTTAGA
>JAISHX010000044.1 GCA_031262335.1 Clostridiales bacterium | reverse complement strand
GAAAGAGCCAAAAATCCGTAACCTGAAACTGTCGCGTTAAAGTTTGTCGAAGTAGGAATAACAAAAACAAGTCCGCCGACACCTGCCAAAGCTCCGGATATCATGACTCCGGCATAACGCATTTTATAAACGTTAATACCCACAGAATCTGCCGCTTGAGGGTGTTCGCCGCAAGAACGCAACCTTAACCCGAATCTTGTTTTATACATAACAAGCCATGCTATAATAAGTGTAGCGAATCCTAAATAAGTTGTTATATATGTGTTGTGAAAAAACAGAGGACCTATAACAGGTATAGAGCCTAATACCGGAACAGACGCTATTCTAAACTGATTTTCAAACGGAATCTGCTGAACAGTTCTAATCATTCTTGCAACATAAATTGCAAACGCCGGCGCAAGCATATTTATTGCCGTGCCGCTTATTACTTGGTCAGCTTTCATGTTTATTGAGGCATAAGCGTGTGCAAGTGAAACAATTACACCTACAGCTGCGGAAATTAATATTGCGAGTATCAGAACAGGTTGCCCGGGGAGAGCAGTCTGCGCAACGTTAATGAACAAAATTCCCGCAAAAGCACCGAAAACCATAATTCCTTCCAAAGCGACGTTTATGACACCGCTTCGTTCCGAAAACATTCCGCCGAGCGCAACAACCAAAAGAGGTATTGCGAAAAACATCGTCTGTTGAACAAGAAAGTACACAGCGTTCATTTACTCTCACCTCCCGCTTTTGCCTTTCTGCCCTTGATAAAATTCTGAATAACACCTTTGAAAACAAGGGCAAACGCGCTGAAGTAAATTATTATAGCAACAACTATTTCAATTACTTGCGGCGCAAAGCTGTACATTTGCATGCCAAGTCCGCCGACACTCAAATATGCGATAAAAATTCCTGCAAAAATTACGCCTATCGGGTTGTTAAGCGCAAGAAGAGCAACCGGAATACCATTAAAACCTTCCGGTGCAAGAACGTCAACAACGCTTATTGCTGTTCCTGAGCCTGCGAGGTACAAAAGTGCGCCGCCCAAACCTGACATTGCTCCGGCTATTACCATTGACATTACAATACTGAATTTTTCATTTACGCCTGCGTACTTCGCGGCGTGACGATTCAGTCCGCAAGCTTTTAGTTCATATCCGAATTTCGTTTTTTCGATTATCAAATAAATAATGACTGCCGCAGCGATTGCTATTAAAATACCACCGTTTGCGCTTGAGGCACGCGAGCCTGTCTTAAATATCAAATCAAAGCCCATTTTCGGCACATTTGCACCGGCTGCAACGCGCTGTGATTGGTTTGTAAGGGAATTGAAAACAGTTTCTTTAACAAGATAATTCACGAGATACATGCCTATATAATTCATCATAATACAAGAAATAACTTCGTTGACATTGCGGAATGCTTTTAAAATGCCGGGTAATGCTCCCCATAAAGCTCCTGCAAGTATTGCGCCCAAAAGAGCAAATATCCATGCAAAAGAACCGAAGAACGTACATTTTACACCAATCACTATAGCAACATACGCTCCGACAATAAACTGACCGCTTGCGCCGATGTTAAATAACCCTGTTTTATTTGCAAACGCAACGGACAATCCCGTCATAATAATCGGTGTTGCAACATATAAAGTCTGTCCGACCGCACGCATACCTGCCGCGCCGCCGATAAGTATAGTGCCGAAACCGCCGAAAGCTTCACCCGGACTGCTGACCAACAGTACCAAAAAGCCGACAAAAAGACCAACAACTATAGCGGCAAGAGACGACAATATACTTGAGGATTTTTCTACATTAAAAATTCCCTGAAATTTTTTACCCAATTTTGTCCCCCCTCTTTGAGCCTGCCATATATAAACCTATTTCTTGATAAGATGTCTTTACAGGGTCAACATTAGCAACAATCTCACCTTCACAAATGACCAAAACCCTGTCGCTTACGCTCAAAACCTCATCAAGTTCCAAAGAAATTAAAAGTATTGCTTTCCCTTTGTTTCTTTCAGCAATAAGTTGTGCATGAATATTTTCAATCGCACCAACGTCAAGACCGCGTGTCGGCTGAACAGCTATCAGTAGCTTTGGATTACGGTCAATTTCACGCGCTATAATTGCTTTTTGCTGATTTCCTCCGGACATAGCGCGTGTTTTTGTCACTTTGCCTTGTCCGCTTCGTATATCATACTGCTTAATAAGTTTGTCTGCGTATTTATTTATCTCATTAAATTTAAGAAAGCCGTTTTTCTGAAATTTATCGGTAAAATATGTCTGCAAAACAAGGTTATACGCAAGACTATAATCAAGAACAAGCCCGTGCTTGTGTCTGTCTTCGGGAATATGCGCCATTCCTGCCATACCGCGTTTGCGTATACTTTCATTTGCAACATTATTACCGTCAAGAATAATTTCTCCGCTCTCTTGTTTAATAAGTCCTGTAAGAGCATAAACAAGTTCACTTTGTCCGTTACCCTCAATGCCTGCTATACAAACAATTTCGCCTTCGCGAACATTGAAATTGACGTCATTAACGACATTTTTGCCGGAAATTTTGTTTTTCACTGTTAAATTTTTAACTTCAAGTACCGTTTTTCCAACTCGTGCGGGAGCTTTTTTAACCTGAAGACTTACTTTTCTCCCGACCATCATTTCAGAAAGAGATTCTTTTGTGGAGGAAGCAACATCGACAGTCCCGATATATTTTCCTTTCCGCAAAACCGTACAGCTGTCAGCGACAGCTTTTATTTCGTTCAATTTGTGAGTTATAAAAAGAATTGACTTTCCTTCCGCAACAAGATTTTTCATAATTTTCATGAGTTCTTCAATTTCAAGCGGAGTTAAAACCGCCGTAGGCTCATCAAAAATAAGAATTTCATTGTTTCGGTACAGCATTTTGAGTATTTCAACCCTCTGCTGCATACCAACTGTAATATCTTGTATGTAAGCATCAGGGTCAACATCCAATTTGTATTTTTTACTTAACTTAACAACGCGTGCTTTTGCTCCTGCCATCTGCAAAAATCCGCCCGCCGTTGTTTCATCTCCGAGAATAATATTTTCGAGTACAGTAAAATTGTGTACAAGCTTAAAGTGCTGATGAACCATACCTATCCCAAGCTTTGTTGCATCATTGGGACCATGTATTTTGACTTGCTTGCCGTCTTTCCTTATTGTGCCTTCCTCCGGTTGATACAGTCCGAAAAGAACACTCATCAGAGTTGATTTCCCTGCTCCGTTTTCACCTAAAAGGGCATGAATTTCACCTTTTTTGAGCTTTAGAGTAATGTTGTCATTGGCGATTATGCCCGGAAATCTTTTTGTTATTCCAATCATTTCAATGGCATATTCCATTAGCAGTCTCCCTCCAAAAGCATCTGCAACCCCCCAACGAATACAGCACAGCTGAATGAGTTGAGGGGTTGTTAGATTTTTAAACTTAAACGACTATACTAAATTTCGTTTACAGTGAGTATAGAGAATGTAAGAGCTGACGGGTTTGTGGCATCGGTATCTTTTGGAATAGAAACGGAGCCGGCAGCAAGTCTGCCGAAAACAGCGTCATAGTCTTCTTGGGTAAAAGAATTGAATTTTGCTGTGTCCATTGCAAGAGAAACGCCGTCATTAGCGGCATCATAGATAATATTTTGTCCGCCCGGGAACGCGTCGTTGTAATATTTCTTTACGCAGTCATAAACGGACGCTTTAAGACCTTTCATTGCGCTTGTTATAACCGTGCCTGATTCGCTTGACTGGTCAACGTCAACACCGATAACATACTTGCCGGCAACGCTCGCCGCTGCCATTACAGAGTTTCCGACCGCGCCGCCGCAAGCAAACACAACTTCAACTCCGTTTTGATACCATGAAGCCGCCATTGTCTGTGTTTCGGGAGTTGCGGCAAAGTCGCCGGTATAGTGATAATTAACAGTTATGTCGCCTTGGGCAAGACCAAGCTCAACAGCGGCATCATCGGCACCTTTAAGGAAGCCGTAGCCATATCTGATAACAGCCGGAACTGCCATGCCACCCATGAACCCAAGACTTCTGTAACCGTCTTTAACAGCCGCGTAACCTGCAAGATAACCTGCTTGTTCTTCTGCATAACTGATGGCGACTGTATTTGATGCTGTTTTGTAATCTGAGTAATCGGCATCGTGAGGTGTTCCGTCAAGAAGAATAAACTTAACATCCGGATAATCGCTTTGTGCTTTATAAATAGGAACTTCAAACAAATAACCCGGTGTTACGACAACTTTTGCTCCGTTTGTAACGGCGTTATCAATAGCTGCCAAATAGGCATCATCGCTTTGTTCTGTTGGCTGATAGTATTTGTTTGATTTGTTATTTTCGTCCGCATAGGCAACAAGACCTTCCCAAGCTCCTTGGTTGAACGATTTGTCATCAATCGTACCTTTGTCTGTAACAAGTGCAAGTTCCGACTTTGCCCCACCGCATGCGCTCATTGAAAACAACATTGTTGCAGCAAGTGCGGCACACAAAAATTTTTTCATAAAACCAAATCTCCTCCTTGAATTGAAAGTTAATATTATTCGTGCTTTTGCACGAGTTATAAAATAAATTATAACCTTAGATATTATCTGCTTTTTTTGATAACTTGTCAAGTGACATGCTACCGCCGCCTAAATAGGCGGGAATTTCTTTATAAATTTTTACAAGATGCAGTTACAGACTTTCCGGACCGAAACTGTTGGGCAAAAGCTCTTCTAAAGACATTACTTTGTAATCTTCCGGTGAAACCGCCGTAATTATAAAAAACGCGTCCGGTGAACAAAATTCACGCATAACCTGCCTGCAAACTCCGCACGGAAAGGCAAAACCACGGTCGTTTTCGGCGGCATTAAGTTTCCAACCGACAACGGCAATTGCGATAAAATCCCGTTCTCCTTCAAAAACCGCTTTTGAAAAGGCTGTTCTTTCGGCACACATACCCGGAGTAAAAGCAGCGTTTTCAATATTACAACCCTCATAAATTTTGCCGTTTTTTGCAAGAAGAGCCGCTCCCACACCAAAATTTGAGTACGGAACATATGCACGCTCTCGTGCCGAAATAGCTTTCTTAATTAAAGATTTGATTTCATTTTCTGAAATACTAATAGCCATTAGACACCTCACCTGCAAGAATTTTTATTGCTGAACTTGTTCCAAGGCGTGAACAACCTGCTGCTAAAAACACCTCCATATCTTCCTTTGACCTTATGCCCCCTGCGGCTTTTATTTTTACTTCCTTACCAACATGAGTTTTAAAAAGCGAAATGTCATCCATAGTCGCGCCCTTTGTACCAAAACCTGTGGACGTTTTTATGTAATCGGCTTTCGCTTCTTTTACGCACCTACAAAGTGATATTTTTTCCTCTTCGGTAAGGTAGCATGTTTCTATTATAACCTTTAGAACCTTATTACCGCAAGTATTTTTCAAAGTTTTTATTTCATCAGTTATTTTGTCGAAATAATGATTTTTTGCATCGGAAATATTTATTACCATGTCAAACTCATCGGCTCCGTCTGCAATGCCGCGCTCAATTTCCGCAACTTTTGCCTCTGTTACCGAATACCCGAGCGGAAATCCGATTACTGTACAAATTGTCAAATTGGGAAAACGTTCTCTAACACGTTTTATATAACACGGCGGAATACATACAGATGCTGTTTTATATTTAACAGCATCTTCGCAAAGAATGAAAATTTCTTCTTCCGTAACAAATGCCGCCAGAGCTGTATGGTCTACGAAACTAAGTATTTCTTCTTTTACCATAAAATGATTCTCCTCTTTGTCACCGATTTTAGAGCATTTTGAACAAAAATACGCTTGTTTTTCTCTTTATCTATGGTCATTATAACTAAAACTGTTCCGGTTTGCAAGAAAAATTTTATAAAAAGAAAAAATTTTCACATTCCGACGCAAGGCAGTTGTTTGCCGTTGACAAGCTTGCAAAGCAATGTTAAAATCACTAATGTAATATACTTTTAGAATTAGGGGAGGTTTGCAATGAGATTTTTCAGAAAACATGTTTTGCCGTTTGTTCTTGCGATTGCCGTTATTACAGCCAACGTACAATTTGCTTTTGCCGATGAAACATCGTCAGATTCGCAGTTTTCAATAACCGGTGACATTATTGTTTTCCACACAAATGACTCACATGGTTACATCAAAGGG
>JAISHX010000069.1 GCA_031262335.1 Clostridiales bacterium | reverse complement strand
GACAGAAATAACACGTTTTTTCATTTAAAAAAATCCTCCTTTTGAATTTTCTTCGTAAGAATTATATATTGCATATGATAATTTGTCAATAAGCAAAAAGAAAAAAACGGCGAATTATGCCGTTTAATAAATTTATTATTCAGAAACGTCGCCTAATGCAAGCGGTTTTATGACAGTAATTGAATGAACGCGCCTGTCGGAAACATCTTCTATTTTGAAAATCAGTCCCGAATATTCGACTTCCGGTTTTTCGTCATTTTCCGGAATACGCCCCAAAAGTCCTAAAATAAACCCGCCTATCGTTTCATATTCATCAGTTGGGAGTTCGATAGAGAAAAACTCGGACGCATCTTCAAGCAATGTTTGTCCGTCAACAAGAAAAGTGTTCTGGTCAATTGTTTGAATTTCAGGTTTTTCTTCATCATCATATTCATCAAGAATATTGCCCATAATTTCTTCAATTAAATCCTCAAGAGAAACAATGCCTGCTGTACCGCCGTATTCGTCGATAACAACAGCAAGATGCATTTTGGTTTTTTGCATTTCGGCAAAAAGCTCATTAGTTTTTTTGGAAGTCGGAACAACATAAGGCTTTCTTGCAAGCTTACGAATATCTATTTCGGAATCTTTTTTCATGTATGCGCGGAAAAAATCCTTGGCATACAAAATACCTATAATATTATCAATAGTTTCATCATAAACAGGAATACGAGAATACTTTCCGTTCAGAACAATTTGAACCATTTCTTCTATTGTTGCGTTAGCAGACAGTGCCACAATATCTTTCCTGTGAATTGCAATTTCGTCTGCTGTTTTGTTGTCAAATTCAAAGATATTGTTAATCATTTCCTTTTCTTCTTCATCAATTGCGCCTGATTCTTCACCGACATCAACAAGAAGTCTTATTTCAGCTTCGGTTACTTCATCGTCTTGTGACTTTGGGTCAAGACCGACTATTCGCAGAGCCAAATTTGTTGACAAGTTAAGCACGGCAACAAAAGGAGAAGTAATAGTTGCAAGGATATTGAGAGGTTTAACAGCAATTTTCGCCACGGTATTTGCTTTTTTCATAGCAATCCGTTTAGGGACAAGTTCACCAAAAACAAGAGAAAAGTAAGACAACGTGAGTGTTATGCCTATCGTAGCCGCCGTACCGAGCGTATCCGCTGAAAAAGGAACACCGGCGTTTACGAGAAATTCAGCAACAGGTTCAGAAAAGTTTGATGCCGCAAACGCTCCCGAAAACAGCCCCGCCAATGAGATTCCGATTTGAACTGCCGAAAGAAAGCGGTTTGGATTATCCAAAGTTTTTTTCAGTAATTTTGCGGTTTTATTGCCCTCATCGGCAAGTTGCTTGATTTTGTTTGGGTTGACGGACAGCAACGCAATTTCTGAGGCGGCTAAAAGCCCGTTGACCGCGATTATCACGGTCAACATAAGTAAGTCAGATAACAAATATCATCAGCCTTTTATATAGAATTATATATTAAGTAGTTTATCAAAAGAAATAAAATTTGTCAAGGCTATTGTAAATATTTATTCGCGGTGATATAATTAGCAGCTATAAGTTGGCAAATCAAAATGAAAGGGGCATAAAATGTCGGCGAAAACTTATGCGGCAAAAGTTCTGGACGGAATGGCAAAAGGACTGTTTGCGTCCCTCATAATAGGGACGATAATAAAACAGATAGGAGTCATCTTCAATATACAAATAATAATCGACGTCGGGCAGGTGGCACAATATTTTATGGGTCCGGCAATAGGTGTAGGAATAGCGTTTGCACGCGGAGCCGGCACTTTTACAATGATTTCGGCAATAGTTGTCGGCGGTATCGGAGCCGGAACTGTTAAATTCGGCGAGGCGGGCGCGGTAATTGCCATGGGTGAGCCTGTCGGCGCACTTATTGCCGCTCTGATAGGTGTTGAATTTGGCAAATTTATTGAAGGAAAAACAAAGCTTGACCTGATTTTTGTTCCTGCCGGAATAATAACGGTCGGGGGAACAGTTGGAATCGTTGCGTCGCCTTTAATTGCGAAAGCACTTAATCAATTAGGTGTATTTGTAAACACGTTAACAAATCTTCAGCCTATACCAATGGGAATTTTGCTTGGAATAGTTGTAGGAATGGTTCTTACTTTGCCGATTTCTTCTGCCGCGCTTTGCGTAGCGATAAATATCGGTGTGAATGATACAGGTACAATAGCAGCCGGAGCGGCTTTGGCGGGTTGCTGTGCACAAATGGTTGGTTTTGCGGTTATTTCGTGGCGTGACAACAAAGCAAGCGGCTTTTTTGCACAAATGCTTGGAACAAGTATGATTCAGGTGCCGAATATAATTAAAAACCCGTTGATATGGATTCCGCCGACAATTGCCTCGGGAGTATGCGGACTTGTTTCAGCAATAGGATTCAAAATGCTTTCAACAAGCGTAGGCGCAGGAATGGGGACAAGCGGACTTGTGGGGCAGTTTGCTACTTACGGAGCAATGGGAGCAAAATCATTATTGCCAATGTTAATTACACATTTTTTGCTACCGGCAGTCATTTCTCTTGCGGCAGCCGAATTTATGCGGCGCAAAAACTGGATTAAAGAGGGCGATTTGGCTCTGTAATGTTTCTAATGTTGAGAGGGTTGAAATGTCAAAAATAAAAGTAATAAATGTAATATCTGATACTAACATAGGCGGAGCGGGAGTTATGTTATTGACTTTGGCGGCAAAATATGACCGTGATTCGTTTGAAATCGTTACGGTTGTTCCAACAGGGTCAAAGCTTGTCGGGCGTCTTGCAAAATTGTCTGTAAGGTATATAGAAACAGACGGCATTGCGGACGAATCATTCAGTATTAAAGCTGTGTCATGTCTTTTAAAAATTTTTCGCGAAGAGAAACCGCAAATTGTTCATACGCACGCTACTCTTTCCGCAAGAATAGCGGCTCGTTTGTACGGTGCAAAAGGCGTTGTTAACACGCGGCACAGCGTATTTGATGTGAAAAAATGGAAAACTTTTTTTCCTGTAAAACAACTTTCCGGAATTATTAACAGTGCGCTTTCAGATGCAATTATTGCTGTTTCTCCTGCCGCAAAAAACAACATAATTGCTGAGGGAGTTTATGAAAGCAAAATAAGCGTCATTTACAATGGTGTTGCCCAACAAAAACAAATGACAGCAGAAGAAATCGTTGCTGAACGCGCCGCTCTCGGATTATCACCAACTGATTTTGTTTGTGCAATAATTGGTCGCCTTGAAAAAATAAAAGGACACGAATATGTTCTTGATGCCGCAAAATATTTGCAAAGCCGCGATGAAGATATTAAGGTACTTATTGCCGGAACAGGGTCTGAACAGAGTGCATTGGAATCACAGGCAAAACAGCTTGGATTACGTAACTGTATATTGATGGGATTCGTTGACGATATTTATAAAGTAGAAAATATTATGGATGTTCAACTGAATATGTCTTACGGAACAGAAGCGACAAGTCTTTCGCTTTTAGAAGGAATGAGTCTTGGAAAACCCGCTATCGTTACAGACTTTGGCGGAAACCCATATGTTATAGAACACGGTACAAATGGCTTGGTTATTCCCAAAAAAGACTCGAATGACCTTTATGGCGCAATTTTGTCACTTAAATTAGATAAAGATTTGTATAGTTCGCTTAGTGCCAACGCAAAAAAAATTTATGAAACAAAATTTACAGATGTGCGAATGGTACGCGGCATAGAAAAAATATATAGGGAGCTTTTGACGTGATTCGTACAAGTTTATTTGTAAAAGCTGTTATGACATTATTCAATAGTTTTGTTAAAGCTTGGAACAAAAGTCTTATAAAAGCCTTACTGTTTTTTTGGCAGAATTTCTTATTGCGCTTCCGGAAAGGGTTTCGGGGTTTATAAAAAATATTGCCAAAACAGGCTTACTGTATAAAATTTCTGCATGGTTGGGAAATCTGTTTTTTCCTAAACATACAATTATAGAATCATCTGAAAATACAGCATCAATAACAATTCATTCGTTAAGTATGAAACCTCTTTTTGCTGTTGCAAAATTAAAGGGGAAATTTCCGTTTGCAAGAAACAGTTCCATAATAAAGTGCTTTTCTTCCTTTTACAGAATACTGACGGAACGCAGTATTAAATCAGAAAAAGATACTGCAATAGTATTTGTAATTTTCGCTTTACTCGGTGCGTTAGGAACGGTTATTTATTTTGCTTTAGGTGCTGTTTACGCGGCTATTGCAGTCGATGGTCTTTTTGGATTCGGTCTTGTAATGTATATGCCTGTTGCAGGAGTATTTGCGGCGGCATTTCTTATTCCAATCGTACCGACAAAAGTAATTTTAGCACTTTCTATTTTAACTATTGTAAGTTACGGAATACATTTTTTGCATGATTCTGCCGATTTTACTCCGGACTTAATGGATTTATTTTCTCTGCTGTTTGCTGTATTGCTGGCATTTTCATGTTTCATATCTTTCCGCCCGTCAGGCAGTTTTCCTATGGCGGCTGTGTATATCCTTTTTATAATTTTTGCAATCGTTTCAAAAAATCTTTTAAATACCAAGAAAAAATTTTTTGCTGTGCTTTCTCTTTTAATCTCATCAAGTCTTTTTGTATCTTTATACGGAATTTATCAACGGTTTACCGGCAATCTTGAAAATCGTGAAATGTGGCTTGACGCTGATATGTTTACAAATGTCGGTGCGCGTGTATACTCAACGCTCGAAAATCCAAATGTTCTCGGTGAATATCTTATAATTTCAATAAGCATTTCTGCGGCGGCACTATATTTTCTAAAAAAGCCTGTTTCAAAAATTGCCGCTCTTATTGTTGCGGTTATCGGCGGTGTTTGCATGATTCTTACTCTTTCACGCGGGGCGTGGCTTGGTCTGATGATTGCGGCTTTGGTTTTTGCCGTACTTGCCGAAAGAAAACTGATATGGCTGTTTTTGCTTGCCGCAATTATTTCTCCGCTTGTTATGCCGGACTCAATTCTTGACAGGTTTTTAAGCATCGGTAATGTTGCGGACAGTTCCACAAGCTATCGTGTAAATATATGGCGTGCTTCTCTGGAAATACTGAAAGTTTTCTGGCCAATCGGAATAGGTCAGGGAGAGGAATCATTTGTAACAATTTATTCGCTTTTTTCATTAAACGCAATAACCGCACCCCATTCACACAATCTGTATTTGCAAATTATAATCGACTTAGGTATATGCGGGTTTTTATTATTTGTTTGTTGTATGCTCATATATTTTAAAAATTTACTCAGTTTAGTTAAAAAAGCGGACAAGCAGTTAAAATTTGCGGCGGCGGGTCTTGCCGCCGGAATGGTTGGTTATTTGGCACAAGGCGCAACAGATAATGTTTGGTATAATTATCGGGTTGTATGCCTGTTTTGGTTTTTACTTGCCGCTTCCTGCGCGGCATATAGATTGGGAAGAGGTGTAAACATTGAAAGTTAGTAAAGAAAAAGTTAAAAAAGAGTTTTTCGGAAGATTCGGCTTGTTTGATTTAGTTTTTATAATAATAGTCATTGCAATTTTTGCGGCGGCGGCTTATTACTTTTTAGGCGGAAAAACATCGGAACAAAAAAAAGATATTTTTTTCACAGTCGAATTGACATGGCTTCCGCTCGGCTATGAAAATAATATAGCAGTTGGCGGCGGTGTCAAAGATGCCGTATTAAATCAATATGTCGGCACTGTTGAAGATGTTGAAACAGAAAATCAAATTTCATGGAATTACGATAATTACGCAAGAGAATACCGTGAATTTATAGTTCAAGACCAACAAACAGTTTTGGTAACAGTCAAAGCAAGAGGATATGAAAATGACAAGGAAATTGTTACAGAAAGCGGCACTGTTTTGAAAGTAGGTAAGCTTTTCAGTATTGAAGGCAAAGGGTTTGGTTCAAGCGGATATATAGTTGACTTGCGTACGGAGGGTTAAACAGTGAAAGACGGAAAATTATTCGGAAAAATAAATTTAATAGACTTGCTTGTTATACTTTTGATAATTGGAGTTGTCGCAGGAACGGTATACAGATTTTCTTCACCTGAGGCGACAGTTTCACCAAATAAACAGATTGACTACCTTCTTAAAATAGAAGGCGTACGTCCGTTCACCGAAAAATTCTATGAGGTTGGGCTTGATTGTTATGACAATAAAACAGGTACGTTCATTGGCGAAATTGCAGGCGTTCGGGTTGAGCCGTACGAATCACTCGGACTTAATTCAGACGGAACAATGACAAGAGTTGCGCACCCTACTTATGTAACTATTTATGTTAGTGTTTGGGTCAATGGACGTGAAACAAACAATTCCCTTTACGCGAATGAAAGTTTTACTGTCAAAGCCGGCGGCAAAATTGACTTAGCAACAAAATATGTGTCAGTTGCAGCAACTGTTGACAGCGTAAAAGCAACAGATATATAAAATACAGCAAAACAGGCGACAGAGTAAATAAAATATTTGGGCGAAGTATTTTTACTTTAACCTTCGCCCGATACACACTCACTAAAAATTTAATAACATCCAAAACCGCTTAGAAATTTTCGATAACAATCCCTGCCCATCCTTTTCCGGCATAGTTATTATAACCTTTTGTAATAGCAAATCCTGTAATATTTTTAACTTTGCCGTCTGAAAGCTGGTTTATATGATAACCATAGTCAAGCTCGCGCGATATAATAGTTTTAACAGCCGGATTATTTTTGATATGCAATTTAAACACATCATCACGATTTTTTGCGGCAATAACATCACCGTTGCTGTTAACAATAAAAACGTCTGTTGTTGCTCCTACTTTTGTTTTGTCCAAAATATCATAAATATACTCCCAGTTGAATCGAGATGATAAAACGCCCAAAAATACTCCGTTTTCGTCAACTACGGGAGTTGCGAAGTTTATAACATATTTTTCAAATATGTCGCTGTAATATAAATCTGAAACTATAGTGTTCATTGAGGTTTTTACAGCTTTAAACCAAGGACGTCCACTTACATCGCTTCCAAGCAATTGTTCCGAGTTTGAAACGGCACAAATAACCCCTTCTTTGTTCGCTAAAATAAGGTCTGAATATACGATATACATTTTGCAAAGATTTTTCAGGAGAACAGTAACTCTTTCTCTTGATTTGTCATTGGGATGTTCAAGAAATTCTTTAACCGACTCAAAAGTTGCCCATGCTTGAATATCAGAATTTCGCTCAGAGAGGTTGCGGTCTACTTTATCAATCAAGTCAAAAGCCATATCGGCAATGTGCATACCGGCAATCGCGTTGATATGTTCATTAGTTTGGGCAAGATTTTCAACATTTTTTTGATTTATTGCTTCACTCCTGTCAGACATTGAACCTATTTCCTTAGCAATTATCAGGAATCCTGCGCCGGCAGCTCCGGCACGCGCTGCTTCAATATATGAATTTACTGAAAGAAGTTTCGTCATAAAAAATAT
>JAISHX010000067.1 GCA_031262335.1 Clostridiales bacterium | reverse complement strand
TCAAAACTTCGATTAAAATATTTTCGTTTTCGGCTATAGGCGGAGTTTGCATGAAAGAGTTAAGCACGAAAGCTTCCGCTGAAACATCCTCGTTTTCGCTTATTGATACAGTCTGTATGTCAGAATCAAGCACGAAAATTTCGGCTGAAACATCCTCTTTTTCGATTATAGGCGATATTTGTAGGAAAGAGTCAAGCACGAAAGCTTCGGCTGAAATACTCTCGTTTTCGGTTATTGCCTGGGCTTGTAGGAAAGAGTCAATTCCCAAAACTCCGGTTAAAATATCCTCGTTTTCAATAAGCACTTTTGGAGTGGCAAATGATTCTATATCAAACAAATCCGGCATAATAAATTCATTTTCTGTAATAGTTTCCCCGTTTACCGGGATTCTCTGCGGGAGATTAAGTACAATATTAAAGTGTCGTCTGTACTTCACTTTCCCCACCTTCTTGTGCAATTGTTATAGACCTTATCGGAGCGGTGAGTGTCATATTTTCCTGATTTATTATGCGCGGAATTGCAAGCTCACAAGACATAAGTAAATTCCCTTCAGTAAGTGCATCAAAAATTACTAAGTGTGTAAGTGTACCCCATGCTCCTGTTGTTTCATTAAACACTATTGAGTTTAAATTTTTTGCTACTCCCGGTTCTGTTTGCGCTTCCCATGTGCCAATCGGTTTTCTGGCATAGCTTAATTGCGTTGGTTCTGATACACCTGTCCCGTCCTCTGCCGGGGCGGTTGTCGAAAAACCAAGATAATATTCTGACGGGAAAGTGTGTTGTGATATGTTAAACTCTATATCTCTTTTTAAATTTTTCCAATGGTTAGTTATCATTTTTTAACCTCCGAATCAAAATTATTATATATTTTTATAATACCTTGCTTAGGCGTGTTAATATTCCCGCTTGCCTCTTTGAATTGTATTTGGGCTAAATATGTTCCCGATAAATTTTTAGTTAATTGAGTATCCAAAGTTACGGTTGCACGGCTTAAATATCCGCTATGATTGTATCCGAAAGTGATGTTTTGACTTAATACTTCTTCACAATTTCGCTTTAAAATGAATTTGCCTTCTAAATAAGTTGCATCGTAAGGATGCCTTGTTGTAGTCCACAAGTCTAATGTGTAGTATATAAGTTCTCCGGCAACCCACGCGTCTATAAAATTGCTGTATTCCACAATATCACCTTCTAAGGAATTGCATTAAGAGCATCACGCAATTTATTAAATAATTCAGCATAAATTTTATCCCCTGCCGAAACTGCAGCAGGAGCATCTCCATGCCCCGGAATCTCTAAAATTGCCGAAAGTGCCTGGTTAGTCGCGGCGGCTGTAATTTTATCGCCTTGATGAACAGCCAAAAAACTGTACTGTGCTAATCCTGAATAATTTCTAAACTCGTTAATTCGTGAACAAAAATCGTTCCATTCTACGGCTGTAAGCCGTATTGGCTCGCCTACCGAAATAACACTAACCCAATTCCAGTTTTCCGGACGATTGCTCTCGTCCGGAAGCGTCATTACGCCGACAGGTTCAAGAACAACATCAATCGGTGTTCCTGCGTCATAATATGTTATAGTTGCGCTTAGTATATAGTTTGTATTAGGTTGTAAATTATCAGACCACCGCGTGGGGCTTTGTGATGAACCGTTTGGAATTGTAACAGTTGAGGTTGGTTTTACAGCTATCTCATTGCTGGAAGCGTCTGTTACATGCCATGTTAAAATCCTCGGTTCTTGGTTGTATTCGGTGTCAAGATTTATAATACTATACCTTAAATAATCCGTTCCTATTTCATCAATGTTTATATCAGCTATATTAAATCACCTTTTTCTAAGCATATTCGGCAGTTACCCCGCTTACATTAACATAAAATGTTACAAGGGATTTGCTTATATCCAATATCGTAACACCATCTATTGAAAGCGCAAATCTGTCAGGCACAGTCGCGTCATATGTTATGCTTAGGTTATCACCCATATTTATTCTTGCATAACTGCCTGCACCAACCGGAATATTTATCACACCACCGTTGGAAGTTATTGCACCTCCGGAAGTTATTGCACCTCCTGCATTTATGCCGCCTGTGGGACTTAAAGAACCTGTTAAATTCAAATTTCCGTCACGCGCTGCCATTGACGTTACTGATATGCCATCTGCCGTAATTCTGCCGATTTGCAGTATTTGTCCGTCCGCCTCAATACCCCCATCCCCATTTAGGGTTAACGTTCCGCCGATTGTAACATCTTTATCAACGGTTAACCCGCCGGAATCATATCCGCCGCCGTCAGGGAATAGCGCGGTTTGTTCTACTGCAATATTACCTTTAAATTTGTATATTCTGTTTTCAATATCAAAATAAATAGCATCTTCAAATTGACCGTCAGGCAATATTCCCTGAAATGTCAGTTTGTCAGAATTGAATATAACTTTTCCGACAATGTCGCCGTATCCGTTTTTCGTATCAATAACAATTCCGTTTTCTGAAGTTATGCTAACTCCGTAATACTTCTTTTGATTAGAAATTGCTTCCTGTAATATTGCCACAAAATCATCTTCGAGTGAATATATGTAGTCTGCAATTTCAAGATTAGTTGTTTTAGTATTAAAAGGGTCATAAGTTTTACCGACTACACGTAAGTTGCCCGAAATGTTTAAACTATCATATTCTAAATTTATTGCATCTCCGATTTGTAACGTATTAGAATTTAAACTGTCACAGCTATAAGACCGCTTAACAGTTTCGCCGCGTCCGTCAACAGCTTCTGAAACAACAATTATTTCTTTTCCTTCTCTGACATTTATAGGTGTTGTACTTCCACGGTGTGAAACAAGCGACACATTAGTACCTGAATATACTAAATCTAATTGAAGTTGATTCGCAAGTTTAGCTATCGCGGCACGTTTAGTCATTGTTTCGTTAATTAAAAATATCAATGTTTGTGTAGAACCTACTGTTCCGACAGTAAGTCCTGTACCACTAAGCAATGCTTGTAAAACACCCGTTACTGTCGATGTTATTGCAAATGAATCAAAGCTATAATTGTTTAATCTGTATGAATAATGTTCGCATTCTGCGTTTAAAATACGCAAACCATCAGATTGTTGCTCTTTTGTGTAAGCTGCCACAGTATAGTAATCTCCGTTAATTTCTACAATTGTGTTTGTGTCAATTAACTGCCACGGCTCATTTTTGCATAAAATAGAGAAATTAAGCGTCTTTTCGCCGTCAAGCCGTTCATGCAATTCACACGAAAGAGGTAAATTTATTATGCCTTTTTGCGTAAAATTACTGTTTAAAAGAGTTAAACTCATGTAACACCAACCGCCCTTAACGCGTTTTTATTGAATCCCGACTGAATACGGCTTGTTGATTTTGTTATAATTTTCCCGTCTAACATTACCGGTATTGCAATATTTACTGGCGAATTGCCGCTATATCCGTTTAACCGAATATTTGTATCAAAATCTGTCGGGATTACATTTTTCATATCTTTTTCTATATTGTGCATTGAAGATACAAAACCTTCACCAAGCCCTTGTGCCATATTATCACCGATTCCCGCAAAAACTGTAGATGGACTATGAATCCCAAGCAAACCTTTTACACCGTCTACGATTCCTCCGAAAAATCCGGAAACTTTATCCTTAATCCACGTTGCCATTGCTTGTATTCCTTCCCATAAGCCTTTTACAATGTTGCCGCCAACTTCAACTATCCTCGGAATTTCGCCTGTCAGAGCGGTAACAATGGAAGTTATTATTTTCGGAATTGCTTTAACTATAGTCAAAATTATCTCCGGGAGATTTTCAACGAGTGCAACAAATAATTTTATTCCCGCGTCAACGAGTAGCGGTATATTATCAAGTACAGCGGTAATTATTCCGTCAATAATCTGCGGGATAGCCGCCACGATTGCTGTAATTATTTCAGGCAACGCTGTAACTAAAGATTCCAGCAGTTTTATTCCTGTTTCAATTATTTGTGGGATTGAAGAAATCACAAACTCAACTATCGCCGTAATTATCGCGGGTAACTTTTCAATCAGCTGTGGGATTGCGGCTAATAATCCATCTGCCAAGCCTAAAATCAGTTGTAGTGCCGCGTCAAGCAATAGCGGTAAATTCTCAATTAAACCCGTTACAATCGTGTTTATAGCCTCAACTGCGGCAGGGATTAAAGTGGGCACCGCTTCGCTTATGCCTTCAACAAGTGCTGTAATTAGTTGCATAGCCGCGTCAATTAACAATGGTATATTTTCAATTAACGCTTGCACAATCGTCATTACGGCTTGCACAGCGGCGGGGATTAGTTCGGGCAGTAGTAACAAAATCGTAGCCAGCATTTGCGTAAAAAGGTCTGTCCCCGTCTGCAATAATGTAGGGAGTAATTCGCCCACTGCCTGTAAAATGCCGTCAAATGCTCCCGGTAGCGCCGCTACTATGTTTTCAATGACAGGCGTTATATTTTGCAGAACCGTTTGGAAACCATTGACCACATTGTAAACCAGCATACCAACATCTGCGTTTGCGTTACCAAACCCCGCCATTAAATTTTGAATAGCCGACTGCATACCCGCTATTGAGCCGCCGATTGTGGATGCCGCCTCACGCGCTGTTGTTCCGGTAATGCCCATTTCTGTCTGCATTACATGAATAGCTTCGGTAACATCAGCGAAAGACGACAGGTCATATTTTACGCCCGAAATCTTCTCCGCATCAATGAGTAGCCGTTCCATTTCCTTCTCTGTGCCGCCGTAGCCTAATTTCAGGTTATCAAGCATCGTATAGTTTTGCTTTGCAAAGCCCTGATAAGTCGTTTGAATTGCTGCCAGGCTCGTACCCATCTTATTTGCGTTATCAGACATATCAGTTATGATTTGGTCGGCGGTTCCGGCGGCGGCTTCAGTATCTCCGCCGAGTGACGCAATAAGGCTTGCTGAAAAGCCTGTGACCGTTTCCATATACTCGTTGGCTGACATTCCCGCTGTCTTGAACGCGTTTGAGGCATAGTTTTGCACCGCCTGTGAGGAATCCTCGAACAGCGTATCTACACCGCCTACAAGTTGTTCGTAGTCAGCGTAAGCGGCGATAACTTCCTGCCCGAGTTTCCCCGCCGCCGCACCCGCCGCCAGCGCAACCGTACCCATTGCAGTGCCTATACCCTTGAGTACGCCGCCTAATTGGTTGAATTTGCTTTCCGATTTTTCGGCGGCGTTCGCGCTTTCCGTGAGTTTATCGCCGAGGTTATCGGCGGACTTCGCCGCATCGTCCTCTTCCTTGCCCATGTCGTCAAGGGATTTCTCGTTGTTCGATAATTCCCGCTCCATGCCGTTCAGTTCGGCTTTGGCGTTGTTAAGCCGGATAGTCCAGTTCTGCGTCCGCTTATCGTTTTCACCGAAACTTTTCGTGGCGTTGTTCAGGGCGGATTCGAGTGTGCGAATTTTATCCCGCTGTGTGTCAATTGACTTATTCAGAACATCGTTCCGCGCGGTGACGGCTTCGACAGACTTGTCTTGTTTATCAAATTCGGAAACCACCACACGCATTTCAGAGCCTAAAACCTTGAATTGCTGATTGATGTCGGCTAACGCCTTTTTAAATTCGCGTTCGCCGTCAACGCCTATTTGAACGCCAAAATCATTAGCCAAAATAACATCCTTCTTTCTAATAATTCAGAATATCGTCTAAACTGCATTCGGTATACGGTTTTTCGATTCCCAAAAATTGATTGTTACAAGCTATCAAATCAAGAATTTCACCTATAGGCATAAGCCAAAATTCGTCAGCAAAAAGTCCAAGCCGAACCCGCCCTTGGTAATACAGGCGCGTAAATGTTTCTTCAACGCTTACGCGCCTTGCAGGTTTTTTCCGTCTGAAATCTCGCTGATAACTTCTCTTTTCGTTCCTTTTGTCATAGTCGCTAAAAGGGCGTTTTTATAATAGCTTAATTCAAATGGTTCTGTTACAGCTTCAACAAATCCTTCTGTAAGTAATTCTTTTTTATCGTTCGGATGTTGCAAATTATGAATAATTATTGATTGGTTTGCAAGCAAAGTCACAAGCCAAACAACTTCAGACAGAGTTTCCTCAATACTTTTTCCGGATAAAAAATTTTCCCCGAGCTGCTCAATACCTCCGTATCGCTTAGAAATTTCCATAAAAGCTTTTGTGGAAAGAAACAATTTATACTTTTCTTGTCCGATTGTAATTTCGGTAGCCCGATTATCGTCTATCATTAAATACCCGCCTTTCCGTTAAGCCATTCTACAGCTTCATCTTCGGTAGCGACTACTCTGTCAATTTCCCAATTCCCGGCAATATCCGCTAAAATTTCGCCTTCCATTGTCGGGGTTGTAAATGCCGGAGAATCCGCTTTTGTCGCGAAAGTGTTGGCAGGGATACTGAAAATTGTTCGCGGTAGCCACACACACCGAATTTTTCTAACACCGTTTCGGATAACTGCTCCGTAAAACCCAACGCCTATATACGGTGCAACATCAGATATATTTTTAATAATTTCCCCGTTTGTACTATCTGCTGTATGCCCTGAAATAAATGCAAGCGCATTATTGTCAAGCTCATCTAAGCCAATGCTTATAGTTCCGCTTTGGAAATCTTTAATGCTTTCCGCGATTGCATCATCAGCATATAATTTCACATCGCTCATGCCGATAGTTATGTCCGCTGATATTCCTTTGCCTAATACAAGTCCGTCTGTGTATGATACCGCATTGTTTGTGACATTATATTTTGCCCCAACGATATATTTCAAGCCTATCTTCGCCATTATATAACCGCCTCCGTGTCAATTGAGTAGTGGTGATACATTGCTTCTTTTTCATACCCGATATATCTTCTGTCAGTAACGAAAAAATCAGATTCAATAAGCGAAAAACTGATTCGCTTGACTAATTCTGTAAAATTCCCCCGCGTAAAAATACTGATTCGCGCTGAAGATGTTTCTATTTGCGGCTTGTTATCCGCAAATATTTCAAAACTATCAATCATTGGAGTAATTACCGCATATTCATCCGGCAGAGGGGTTTGGGTAAAGTGTACTGTTTGAGTTGGTACACCGTTTTTTTCTAAAACAGCTATTATTTTTGATAAAAAGCTCATTCTTTTTTCGTTTCCTCGTTAAAAATTCGTTTCATTTCGGCAACCGCGGCAGATTTTTTTGCTTTAACAGCCGTGGACAAAAACGGCTTAGGCGGTTGCCCTTGCTTTCCGTACTCTAAAACATTTGCAATAAGAGCATTGATTTTACCATCGGGGCGTTTTTCTTCAAACCCGATTTTGACATTTCGATACCCTCCGTTACCTTTTGGCGGAGATATTCCCAATGCTGATTGCAAATTCCCTGTCGAGCGGTTTTCTTCTTTAATATTTTCGCCTACAACCGAATCAAGATTAGATTGTGCCTCATCTTTTATAATTTTCGCTCCGGCGACAAGCATCTTGTCAGTTATTTTTTCAGCATTATTTCCTAACTTTGACAACCCATCAAGAAGTTTGTTAGGAAGTTTCATAGTTGCTGTTGCCATTTTGCACCTGCTTTGAATAAAATCAGTTCTAAATTATCGCTGTTTTTGCTTTGATTCAATCTTGAAATTTTATAGCGTTTACCCTCAAATTCGGCAAATTGTTCGCCTTGATACTCTTGTGCGTGAATCTCAATTTTGTAAGTTGCTTCCGCTCCGGCTTGTAACGCACCGTAAAATTCGCTTGCATTCAAAAATAAAATATTGCAAAAAACATCACGTTTCCGTTGACAGCGCATTTCTCCGAATCCTTCTTCGTCTTTGGACGCCATGGAAACTTTTACAAGCGTGATTCTTTTGCTCCACATGAATATAACCACCTGATAAGCTTAATGAATTTCTCAAACTTTCGTATGCTTTTACATATTTTTCGGAATCTTGTGCATATCCAAAATAAGCCTTAGCGTACAAAATAACGCATTGGTGAATCAATGGGTCACACATGTCAGGGTTTTTTATTCCGACACGTTTTATATCTGTTAATGCCGCAAAAATAATACGCTCAACTTCAAAATTGAAACAGTCGTCAGTAAGCCGCAATGAAAGTTTAATTTCTTCTATAGCGGCAGGGTCTGATAAATATGGATTTATCATGATTCGCTTAAACTTAAAGTGACCAATGAATTTGTATCCACAACCTTGCCATCAACAAGCGTAATACCTTTCTTGATATAGTCATCCGTATAATTATCTCTGAAATTTTCAATTCTTATTGAAAAATTAGTATTTAACACGTAATCTTTGAAATTGAATAAAAACGCATAGGTTTCACCGCTTCCCGCATTTCCGCTTAAACGGTCTGACAAAATAACTTTTCTTCCGAGTAAATTTCTCTCAGGTTTACCGTCAATTCCGGCATTTACACGCGCAATCGGCTGTCCTGCAGAATCAACCGCGCCGATGAACGATAAGAAAGTTTTTTTGTTCATGCACCAAACGGCGGAATTGTCATAAGCGGACGGGAGAGCTGATTCGGCGGCAATCAATGTTGCATAAGACGGCGTACCTGTAACAGCTTGCCCTGTAGGCGGAGTTTCTGCTAAAATGCCCTTTGGCTGTCCTGTTCCGGTACCGTTAATAATTGCTTCTTCAATGGCGCGAATCATCGCTTCTTGTACATTCTGTTGCAACGTTGATTCAAATGCCGAAAGCGTCATTGTTTCCGTTTCTAATGTTATTGAAACCAAACAAGACAATTTATGGTAAGAGAATGATATACTGCCTAAAACTTTTTTCTGCGTGTCTGCGTTAGTACCTTCAGCAACCCATGTCGCAACAGGTTTAGCCGTTGAAACAGGAATCTGAACGCCTCCTTTATAGTTGGTGCGTGTAACTAACGCTAAAATATTGCCCACAGTTTCTAATTTTTCGATAATTCTATTCAAAATAGTTGTCGGTATAATTGCTGAAACATCTGTCGTCATTGTTACTTCATTTGCGCGATATTCTGTTGGCAAAGGTACGCCCCGAGTAACAAATTCCTTAAATGCTTTACGATATTCCAATGTAGAAAACTTATCTTCGGATTCATTTTCTGTATTTTTACTCCGGAACGATTTAATCGGGGAACCCTCCAGCCCTTCGGCTATTGTTTTAAGCATATTGCCGCGCTTTTCATGTGCGCGAATCTGTGCCGCACGTTCTTCTTTCAGGTTTTCAATTTCTTTTTCAAAAGCTCCTATTTCCTCTTCGGAAATGTCGATACCTCTTTTTTGAAGTTCATCGCCAATTTCAGCCATTCTTGCTTCAATTTCTGTCAGATTCATTTTGTACCTCCTGTTAATAATTTTATAGACATTGATAATATGCTTGCTCTTTTTGCAATGCTTTCATTTATTTTGCTTCTTGCGTAAATTTCAGTTTGCTCATTTGCAGGAAACGGAGTAGCGGAAACTTCGTAAATTTTACCAATTTTCATAACCGTCCGAGTGTTTGTTTTCTCGTTAAAACTTTCTTCTTCAATGTCAAATGCAAAAGACATTTGGTTTATCAAACCAACAGAAATTTCCTCCCAAAAGTCACGCGAAGCCGCTGTTTTACTTAAATCGGCAAATATTAAAAACCCTTTGCTGTTTATTTCATAGCCCAAAGTACCGTTTGTATTTCGTGCAAGCACTTTCCCTCCGTGATTGTACATAAGCTTGATGTCGGATAAATCAGTACCATTTAACGCATTTCGGGAAACGGTTTCAAAAAATTCTTTTCCTGCATATGTTCCCAAAAGATACTTTTTTTCAAATACTGTAGCGTAACCTTCGACATAATAATCTGTATCAATTCGTTTGTTTTGTATATTGACTAATTCAGACGTTCCGAAATTTCTTCTTTCAATTTTATCATTCATTCGATTCACCCAATTTTGACATTTCTGTATACTCTTTTCTTATTGCCAAAACATCACCGCCTTCAACCGGAGGCAAGTTCCATATTGCTCTGACATCGTTAATTGATAGAATGCCTCTGTCTAATAATTTTGAGGAAATGTCTAATTTTGTTTGGTTACTGGCATACTGAAGTCTGTTTGCCGTAAAAAATATACCATTGTTGACAGCCTTTTGTCGCGGTGTAAATGTCATATTTGTCATTACAAGCGAAAGCTGCAATGCAAACGGCTCTACTTTTGATTCGTAATATGCGTTCCAGTCATCTTCTGAAAAATTATTTTGCAGAATTTTAATATTCGTGCCAAAATACGTATACACATTTTCTTGAATTATTTTCATTTGCTCTGTGTTTACGATTAAAGGTTTGCTATCAATAGGCTTTACATCTTTATATTTGAGGTCGAACATCATAACTCCGCCGTTGTTTTTAGAATCCAACGATTCTGATATAAAACGTTCGCGTTCTTGTAGTATATCCGCCGGATTCAATGCTTCGTTAAGCTGTATTAAAAATCTGATATTCGCGGAATTTTTGATACCCTGCATAATGCCTTGTCGCTGTGTATGCAACAATTTAAGTGTTGGCATTAAAACAGAATTATCACTCCCGAAAAAGTCATCCTCATATTGATATTGTGTCATAATCCCGACTTTGGAAAACTCAATAGCTGCCTT
>JAISHX010000005.1 GCA_031262335.1 Clostridiales bacterium | reverse complement strand
TGTATTTTACAGGAAAGCAACTCCACGTCGACATATGAGAATTTTAAATTTTCAAAAGAAATCATGGAGAAAAACAATTTAAAAACTGCCGTTCTTGTAACAAATGATTTTCATGTTTTCCGTGCCGTAAAATTGGCACATAGAGCAGGTATCAAGGCACACAGGATTTCCGCCGCAACATCATGGTACACAGCGCCGGTAAATTATATGCGTGAATTTGTTGCGGTTGTTTATATGTTTCTTTTTTCCTCAAGATGATAAATCGGCTTTAGAATATAACGTCGTAAACATCGAATAAAACTTCCTCTTCAACACCGGACGCAAAGGAACGGTCTCCGGCAAATTTAAGCAGCTGTTCGAGAGGATAGTTTCCGGTACAGTAAGAATAAAACATCTGTATTAGTTCCGTTGCGTTTTTTACGCCTTCGTCAAAAAGTTCACAAAAAGAGGACGTAATTTCGTTGACAGCATCCCAAGGCTTAAACCACGGTTTTTTTGCCACGTTAAGGTAGTCTATTCCATCAGTTATATTGTTTTCATGAATCATACATGAAACTATTCGTTCACTTGCAGTTGCGTCTTCAATTGCCTCTATAACGCGTTTACGCTTTCCTGTTTTTGACTGAATAATCCGTGTCACAAAAGACATATATCCCATTGCAGAGGACACTTGCCCTGTTGATATATCAGTACCGTAAGCTTCCTTTATACAGTTGCTTAAAAAGCCTGAAACCGGACGTTTT
This sequence comes from Clostridiales bacterium, assembly GCA_031262335.1. Classification (GTDB taxonomy): domain Bacteria; phylum Bacillota; class Clostridia; order Lachnospirales; family WRAX01; genus JAISHX01. The sequence goes on along the minus strand of JAISHX010000005.1, from coordinate 5,653 downwards.
GTACGTTTTTTTGCATACAACAACTGCCAGAGCTTTTTATCGCTTGGTTTCATGTCTGTTAATATTTTCAATAAAAGCGTGTCTATATTTGTTTCAAGACGACGATGAAACATTGTGTGTTTTATATTTTTAATCGGAGTGCCTTTTTTACGAAATCCCGATTTATAGTAAATATATGGGTGAGCGGCGCAATCAAGAGCATAATGTGTAAGGTATCCGCACACATATGCAATAGCGGCGTTTTTTTCGGCTCCGTCGGGCATTTTTTTTATTGTAAGGCAAGCAGTTTTAAAAAACTCACCAAATCCGGATTTATGCATTTCACTGCCCAAACCGCGCGTTTTTTGGCGAATAAGACCGGGCAGATAGTAGAAAAATACATCAGGACCTTGTGCTCCGATATTGTAAATTTCACGGTTTGAGTTTATTGTACCAATAAGTTCCTTGTCTGTTTTTTGACTGTTTGCGGTTATGTCTGCGCAAAGATAGTGGGAAATTAAACCCGGCATAAACTGTCACTCCTAATTTGTTGTTGAATTTACTTCTTCTATTTGGTATAATACCTAAAACAAAAAAAATTATCAAGGAGAATAATATATGGAAAAAATTAAAAAGCGTTCTGAGATGGACCCAAAATACATCTGGGATTTAAGCGATATTTTTGAATCAGATGCTGATTGGGAAAAAGCTTTTGAGGAGTCTGTTGCGGAAACAGAAGAAATTGCAGCTTTTTCAGGCAAATTTACGCAAGATAAAGAAAGTTTAATTTCTTTTCTTGATAAATTAAAGGAAACTGAATTTAAAGTCGAAAAAAATTACGTCTATGCACAACTTCGCTCCTATGAAGATTTGGCAAATGATAAGTATCAGAATTTTTCTTCAAAAGGACGTGCCGCTCTTGCGAAATTCTTAGAAAAGAGGGCATTTGTACGTCCGGAATTACTTGCAATCGACAGCGAAACTCTTACCGACTGGGTTAAAGAAACAAAATACAAGCACATGATAGAAGATATTTTGAGAACAAAGCCGCACGTCCTTCCGAAAGAACAAGAAGAATTGCTTTCGGCGGCAAACGAAATCCTGACTGCACCTGAAAATATTTACAGTCTTATTGATAACGTTGACTTAAAGTTTCCGCCAATCAAGGACGAAAACGGAAAAACCGTTGAGGTAACGCACGGACGGTATACAGTTTTTCTTACTAATGAAAATAGGGAAGTTCGTAAAGCCGCATTTGCGTCAGTCCATGGAGAATACAAAAAATTGCAAAATTCTATTGCGGAAATTTATCAGACTGCGGTCAAAGCCGATATTTTCATGTCACGGGCGAGAAAATACTCCTCTTCTATGGATATGTATCTTAGCCAAACCGGTATTCCCGTTGATGTTTATAAAAGTCTTATAAAAGCTGTTCATCAATATATTCCCTCGATGAAAAAATATGTTTCCCTCCGTAAAAAAGTTTTGGGAATTGATAAAGTTCACGCATATGATTTAATTGTGCCTGTTGTTTCCGGAATAGATGTTCCCATTTCGTACGAGGAATCGCAAGACTTACTGAAAAAAGCACTTGCTCCTCTCGGCGAAACTTACATTGCCGATTTTACTTCAGGACTTAACTCAAAATGGGTTGATGTTTACGAAAATGAAGGTAAGCGTTCCGGCGCATATCAGTGGGGGGTATATAGGTGTCATCCGGCTGTAAGCATAAATTATACAGGAACACTTGACTCTGTTTTTACGTTCGCGCATGAAATGGGGCATGCAATGCACTCATTTTATTCGGACAGAACGCATGACTATGTAAATGCAGGGTATCCTATTTTCCTTGCGGAAATAGCCTCAACGGTAAATGAAAATATTCTTTCGGAATATTTAATTAAAAATGCGGAAAATAACACGCACAAAGCTTTCCATATAAACAACTTTATTGATTCTTATCGCAGCACGGTTTTCCGCCAAACAATGTTCGCTGAATTTGAGATGATTGCCCACGAAAAGGCAGAAGCAGGTGAGCCGCTCACACCAAAATTGTTATCGGAAATTTACGCCGATTTGCTTATACAATATTACGGAGATGATTTTGAAATTTCTGACAGCAATGAATATGAGTGGGCAAGGATTCCTCATTTTTATTCTCCGTTTTATGTATATCAGTATTCAACGGGATTCTCTGCGGCATTGGCGTTTTCACAGGGAATTATTGCTCATGAAGATGGCGTTCTTGAGAAATATTTGGAATTTTTGAAAGCAGGCGGTAGTGATTTTCCGATTAAAACATTGCAAAAGGCAGGACTTGATATGTTGAAACCCGACGTTGTTATAAAATCACTTCAGATTTTTGAACAAAGGGTTAACGACTTGGACGAACTACTGTAAAAAAATTTGTCGGAGTAGAGGCGGCTTTTGCCCAAAATTAGGCGGCTATAACGACTTTGTTCGCAACAGTCGATATAGATTATAAGGCGTGAATTTTCGGGGGGGAAAAATGAAAAAAAAATTAGCAACAGTCTTTATTATATGTGCTATGGTACTGTCAGCATGTTCCGCTGATAAAATTGCGGGTATGAGTGAAGGTGGATATTTTTCTGACTTTACAAAAGGGATAAACTATCTTGTCAAAAAGAAGGAACGAGAACAAACTTATAAAGAAACGTATATATACGCTCATAATTATGAGGAAACTCCGACATTCGCTCCAACGCCGACAGCGGAGCCTACTCCTTCACCTAAACCAACACAAAAACCCATGCCGACGCGTATTCCGGTTACAAAACCGCCCGCACAAACAGCAGTGCCAACACCCGCTGCAACTGTGTCGGAATAAACGATTGTTTTAAGGAGAGTTTTTATGTGTGTTTTTTGTAAAATAGCAGCAGGGGAAATCCCTGCCGCAACTTTATATGAGGACGAAAAGTTTCGCGTCATTTTAGACATGGCGCCTGTTTCGGCAGGACACGCGCTTATAATTCCAAAGAATCATATCGATAATGTTTTTGATGCGCCTGAAGATATTTTGGCGGCAATTTTCCCTCTGGCAAAGAAAATTGCCTCAGCACAAAAGAAAGGGCTTGGCTGTGACGGAATAAACATCGTGCAAAACAACGGAAAATCGGCGGGGCAAACCGTTTTTCATCTGCATGTTCATTCCGTGCCGCGTTTTGAAGATGACGGTAAGAAGCTTAGCTTTAAACCTGACAAAACTTCAGAAATAGATTTTGCTGAAACAGCAATAGATTTTGCCGAAACAGCGCGGCGTATTATGGAAGTAATGCAATGAAAATAAAAAAGGGGCGGGGAGATTTTCCCGCCCCGCAAATGACGTTTTTATTTTGCTTCTAATGAGCCGAGTCCGCCGTTTTGTGACAATAGCAAAACAAGAATAAGCATCATCATGTTATCTCCGCCGCCAAGTCCGCCGCCCTGAAGAAGCGAGAGCAGTAAAATAAGTGTCAGGGTACTGTTTCCTCCAAAATTCATCGGAATATCCTCCTCAAAAACATCGTAATAGAGTATATTCACACATGCTTGACCAAAATTACATAGCCCTTTTAACTTTATGCAATTCAAACAAAAAATTAACTTATTGTTAATTTTGTTGAATAAATACGATATTAAATTTAAAATACTACTACAATTAATTAACAGGGGGACTCCGGTATGCTTTGTAACCGATTAAAAGAATTGAGAAAAGAGAAGGGACTTCGCCAAAAAGAACTCGCGCACCATTTGGGTCTTTCTCCGGCGAGATATAATCAGTATGAAAAAGGAAAAAGACAACCGGATAATATAACACTTATAAACATCGCTGTTGCGCTTGGCACAACAGCCGACTATTTGCTCGGCGCAGACCAAGCCGAGAATTTGTTGCCGGAAAAGCCGTGGGAAGAACTTGAAGAAGTGCAGAAGCTGCACAATAAGTTAATGGAACTAAATAACGGACGTCCGCTTACACAGCGTCAAACCGAAAGCTTGCTTTCATTTCTCGTCAGCAACGAGGAGTACGTAAGGTACATTATCCAAAAAAATAAGTAAATCCGCCGCACTTTCAATAATACCTTTTTTTAGGAGTATTTCATACAGGGTTATTGTATTTTGTAAAGAATCTTCAACATGTTCCATTTGTCATGCTCCTTATCAATAATAATATTGTTGCGCGCGTGGTTTTATTATACAGATATTCGACAAAAAAATCCATATAGTGACAGATTTCGCGTGACAGCTTTATTGATTAATTAGGGTGGACGGATTTAACTTGCAATTTTCAAGCCGTGTTCCAATGTTAATATTTTGTTGACTTGCCTATACCATTTGTTGTATAATGACACGAGGGGTATCTAATGAGAGTAATTTCCGGTTCGGCGAAGGGTACGGTTTTGTTTTCTCCAAAAAATGGATTGCAAACGCGTCCGACAGCCGATAGTGTAAAAGAATCTTTATTTAATATTCTGGAAAATAATTTCTTTTGTCTTGATTCAGTGCGGGTATTGGATTTGTTTGCGGGTACGGGTGCTGTTGGCGCGGAAGCATTGAGCCGCGGAGCATCAGAATGTGTTTTTGTTGAGTTATCCGGTGCAGTTGCCGATATAATAAAAAGAAATGTTCAAAAAATAAAACTTTCTAATAAGTGCGGGGTTATTATTGCGGACGCATACACTTGTACGGGGAAATTATGTCCGCCGTTTGATTTTGTTTTTATTGACCCGCCATACAATCAGCCTGCGGAAATGCTTTTGCGGCTGTTCTCTTCGCTGCATAAAGACAGGATTATTGCTAAAGACGGGGTGGTTTGCCTTGAACAGCAGGCAAAAGAAAACATTCCTGATTTTGAAGGCACGGGTTATATTAAAATAAAAAAAACGTATGTTTATTCTAATGCAAAACTTACGTTTTTTCAGACGGAAAGGGAATAATAATTTTGAAAGTAGCAGTTTATCCCGGCAGTTTTGACCCTTTTACATTAGGGCATGCTGACGTGATTGAACGTTCGGCAAAACTGGTTGACAAGCTTATTGTTGCCGTTCTTAACAATTCGGCAAAAAAGTCTTTTTTTACATTAGATGAAAGACTTATTCATATTAAAGAAATGATAAAAAATATTCCAAACGCCGAGGCGGGGGCTTTTTCGGGTCTTCTTGTTGATTTTGCAAGACTTTGCGGCGCAAATATAATAATACGCGGACTTAGAGCTTTGACCGATTTTGAATACGAGTTTCAAATGGCTCTTACAAATAAAAGTATGGCGGACGAGATTGATACTATTTTTTTAGCTACAAATATACAACATCTTTATTTGAGTTCAAGCATAGTAAAAGAAGTTGTCGCGTACGGAGGAAATGTCGATAATATGGTTCCTCCGTTTATAAAATCAGAGCTTATGCGAAAGCTTGCTTTGTTGAGTTCTGCTAAGGAGGATAACCGTGGATTTGGAAGATAGAATAAGTTCAATTACAGATGGAATAGAAAACGCGGAAAACCTTCTTAAAGAAGTAGATGCCGAAGTCAATAAGGGCGGCTCTCTTGGATTTGCCAAACAGGTTAAAGTAAATAAAGATAAAATAAACGAAAAATTAGACCTTATATATATGTGTTTGAGTGATGCAAAATCAAGCGTTCCTGATGAAATACGGTCGGCAAACAGCATATGCAAAGA
>JAISHX010000220.1 GCA_031262335.1 Clostridiales bacterium | reverse complement strand
AGCCGCATTCTTGTATCAGGGAAAATGGGTGTGAGATCCTCAAAGTTGGGGCGGTTTCGTACAGACTCCGGCGGGTCGCCGTTAATTGATTTGACAAACAGAAGCGCACCGAATTTTTCGCCTTCTTTTGATACCCTAAGAGTACCTGTAACCCAATCACCGGTTTTAAGATTAAAACGCCGTATCTGAGATGGTGAAATGTAAATATCCTTTGCGCTTGGGAGGTAATTTTCAGCCCGAAGAAATCCGTAACCTTCCGGTAATATTTCAAGGATACCTTCACCTATAATACCGCTGTCAAGTTTTTGCATTTGGACGCGTCGTTCCTCATACGGAGTGCGGATTTCGGAGATTTCTTCATTTTTCGGCTCATTCTCAGAGATTTGTTCTTCTTCATTAGGTGATTCGGATTCATCGGATACAGGTATTGAGGCGGGTTCTTCAAGCAGAATTGACTTTCTCATTTCATCGGTGACTTTTTGTGAAAGCTGTTTATAAACTTCCGGATTTTTTACAGTTGTTTGTTCAGAATATTTTTTTTCTTTAATTGCTTGCAGAATTTTCTCAATCAAGTCCGCCTTGCGGAAATGAGTGGCACTTTTTATACCATGTTTCCTTGCTTCTTCCCTTAACTGAAGCAAGGTCAGTTCTTCCAAATTCATATTACACGTCCTTAATTTTCGCACAGGGCGGGTGAAAACCCGCCCTTGCAGATGTTACGGCAATATCAAAATATCGCCGGCTCTTACGTCGTTTTCGTTTGTAATGCCATTTGCCGCCATAATATCTTTATATTTGTTTCCGTTTCCGTAATAGTCTTGAGCAATTTTCCAAAGCGTTTCACCTTTACCGACTGTATGACGGTTTGTCGTATTCACAGGCGGTTGGGTTGCACTCGGGGGTGACGATGCGGCAGGAGATGTTGGCTGTGGCTCTGTAATTGTTGCAGGTGTATCAGGTGTTGTGTCTGTTGCTCCGGAGAGGTGACTGCTGTCAATTTGGTCACGCGCAAGTTCAAGTTGATTTTTAAGTTCGGCATTTTCGCTGCGATAAGTTTCGTTTTGACCTTCAATTTCAACGATTTTTTCAGTGGCGGTGTTGTAGTCATTTTCAAGTTCGGCATATTTTTCAATTTTTTCTTTATTTGCCGCAATTTCGGCTCTAAGATTGCTGTTGCTGAACGCAAAAAACATAAGAACAAGTAAAAACACAAGAAACAATCCAAAAAGAAGCAACTTTGCATCACCGCGTACAAACTGCAATCCTGCCTCTTTAAATCTTTCGCCAAAAGATTGTGAAGCGGCATGAATTTGCGGCTCACGATGGCGGGTTTCACGCGGAGGAACAGCATGAGGTCGTGTACTTCTTTGCGGTTCAGAGGAATGTTGTTCATCGGAACGCGGTTTTTCAGAAAGTTGTTCGGCGGTGTATCGTCGAGAACGTCCTTCGCGCAAAATACTTGTAGCTGTTTCTCCTGTTTTTTCATGAAAACTTTCTCTTATGCGGGGCGTTTTTTGAGGGGGTAGTTCAGTTGTTGATTCCGTCAATTTTTTGTCGGAAGTATAATCCCTGAAAGTTATTTCCTCAACAGCAGACTCCGCTAAATTATAAAAGTCCGAAACGCTGGCTGTTTCACGTTTAGGACGCAAATCAACCTCTGATATTATACCCAAATCTTTGACGACATTCTTAATTTGTTCACTTGTTACTTTTATGCCATCGGATTTTTCATGTTGGCTGAAGTCAAATTCAGAGCCGTAGTCTTCATTATCGCGCATTTTTCCCCTCCCTTTGTAAAAATAATCACCGCTGACTTAGTTAGATAAGAGCCTGAATAATGAAACAGACTCATAAATTTTCAATCTCTCTATAAATAATAATAGGTTGATGGCGGTTTGTCAACAGTTATCAGCTATATAATATATAAGCCTTTCGGAATCCGCCCAGCCTATGCACGCATCGGTAATACTTTTGCCGTATACACCACCGCCTACAGGCTGTGACCCTTCCTCAAGGTAGCTCTCAATCATAAGTCCGCGAACAAGCTTTTTCAGGTCGCAGTTTTTTTTCCTGCTGTACAGAACTTCATGTGCTATGCGGATTTGTTCTTTATATTGCTTTTTTGAATTTGAGTGATTTGCGTCAACGATAACCATTGGGTTTACAAGCTTGCGTTTTACATATTGCTCATGTGCGGAGAGCAAGTCCTCATAATGGTAATTTTGAATACTTTCCCCGTGACGATTGACGGAACCGCGCATAATTGCGTGAGCAAGAGGATTGCCTGCTGTTTTGACTTCATGTCCGTTATATATAAAGTCATGCGCAGTTTGTGCCGCCTGAATTGAGTTGAGCATAACAGCAAGGTCGCCGCTCATTGGATTTTTCATACCGACAGCAACGTCAATCGCACTTGCAGTAAGGCGGTGCTGTTGATTTTCAACACTGCGTGCGCCAACCGCAATATAGCTGAGCATATCGTCAACATACGGCAGATTGTCAGGATAAAGCATCTCGTCGGCAGCAGATAACCCTGATTCGGAAATTGCTTTAATGTGCATTCTTCTTATTGCGACAATGCCTTCAACCATATTCGGCGCACTTTCGGGGTCAGGTTGGTGAAGCATACCTTTGTATCCTTCGCCTGTTGTTCGTGGTTTATTTGTATAAACACGCGGCACAATAACAAGCTTGTCGCGTGTTTTTTCCTGAACAGCAGCAAGGCGGTGAACGTAATCACACACAGCGTCTTCATTATCGGCAGAACAAGGACCGATTATTACTAAAAATTTATTTGTTTCGCCCGTAACGACTTTTTTAATTTCTTCATCTCGGGCGGATTTCAGTTCTTTAAGGTTGTTGGAAAGCGGAACTAATTTTATAAATTCTTCCGGTGAGGGAATTTTTCGTAATTTTTCAAACATGCACTGCTCCTTTCAGTAGTTAAAAAAACCTTCCGTGTTTGCGGAAGGTTTTTGCCGTTTGCCATAATATTACTCTATATTTTACGGTTAAACCGAAAATTACAAATATACTAGGCTTTCTGCGATTTCTCGCCTAACGGAATCAGTCTTTAGAAACGTTTGCCGCCTGTGGGCCTTTTGCACCGGTGATAACGTCAAAAACAACAGATGCGCCTTCTTCTAAAGTCTTGTAGCCATCGCCCTGAATAGCGGAGAAGTGAACAAACACATCGTCCTCACCGGGTACGGAAATAAAGCCAAAACCTTTTTCCGCATTGAACCATTTTACTGTTCCTTTTTTTGCCATTTCAAAAATCCTCCTGCTGATAAATAAAGATATTATTTATGTACGCTTTCGCGTTACACAATTCATATCTTATCATTAAAAAAATGTCTTGTCAACAATTATTTACGAATTTTTTAAAAAATTTTTTTATGTTGACAATCAAGATAAAACTTTTTATAATTTTAAGCGTAAATATATACAGAAAGGGGGGCGTAAGAGTGCAGATTGAGCAAATGACTGACTATGAACTGATTACTGCGGCAGTCGCCGGAAACAACGATTGCTTTGCCGAACTTGTAAACAGATATAAAAACCTTGTATATTCGGTTAT
>JAISHX010000211.1 GCA_031262335.1 Clostridiales bacterium | reverse complement strand
CTGCCTGTTCCGGTTTGAAACCCTGTAACTTGTAACATTCCTTCATAAACCGCCTGAAGATTTTCATAAGCAAAATCAGCAACATATTCAGGCTCCGTGTCTGCGCGTGAAAGGACTTTTCCGTTGTAGTCCGAGATAAAATTAAGGAAATGAGAAGAGTAACGGCTGCCGCCGGTTGCGAGCATTGAAATATACTTGACCATATTTGCGGGAGAATATGCGTTTAAGGCTTGTCCTATTGCTGTTCTGATAGTGTCGCCGTCAGTCCAGCCTAATTTTTCCTTGCGTTCTTTAAGACTCGGCGAAGAAATATTAAGTGCGTCTGAATATCCGTACGGCTCATAAACTTCAACACCGCAAGGTTCATTTAAACCAAATTCTATCATAGTATCATTCAGTTTGTCAATCCCCTGAACGGTAGTCGCTGTTTTAGAATTTCCAAGCCTGAACGCCGCCTCGTTAAAGAAAAAGTTGCAGGAAACTTCGAGAGCGTCGGCAACGGTAAGATTCCCGTGTGACGCGCCGCTCCAACAGCGCAGATGAGGGTATCCTGCTTTTGTATATATAAGCTCATCATAAATTCTTTCGGTTGGAGTAAGCATGTCGTTTTCCAAAGCAGAAATAGCGGTAATCATTTTGAATGTGGAGCCGGGAGCCAATTTTTCGGCGAACGGACGGTTTATAAGAGGTTTTGTAGGGTCGGAGAGCAGTTTGTTATAATAGGCTTCATCAAAGTCATTAACGAGGCGGTTGTTGTCATAAACAGGATATGTGACAGCCGCAAGAATTTCACCGGTATTTGGATTTTCAACAATTGCGGAGCCGCTGTACGGCGAAAGCGCAAGCGTCTGCGGAGTAATTTCTCCTGATTCCAATTTGGAAATAAGAAACTGTTTTTCATTACGCGCCGCCTGTTCGGAAAATGTAATAATCTCTTGTTCTGACATAACGCCGAATATCGTCATCACGGCTATTTTGTTTTCTTCAACGGCTGTTGCAATAAAATCTTCCGTTTTGTTAATATAGTCGTCCTCACTTGGCGGAGTTTTATAATTTTCTTTTAAAAAAGCTTTAATACTTGCCGAATATAGTTCATCATCCGTTGCGGCAAGTATTTTCGTAACAGAAATAGTTCCGGCACGCAACATACTTGCGGCGGCTTGCTTTGGCGTAATCGGCTCTTCGTTTGCCGCGCCGCCTTTGATTTTGTTAATAAGGATTTCCGTAAGTTCTTTTTTCAGGGCTTCAAACGTCTTTTTCTGCAACGTAACATCAATTGTAAGATAAACATTGTCGCCCGGAATAGCGGCTCTTTCACTCTCAATACCGGCACGGCGTCCTTCCGGTGAAATCTGAACAATTTGTTCGCCTTTTATGCCGCGCAAATTAAGCTCAAAGAATTTTTCGATTCCGTCTTTGCCAATCAGGTCTGTATTTGTATATCCAAGTGCTTTGTTTGACTCATACTCTTCGGCTGAAATAGGACGGATATAACCTATAATATGGGAAACGTACTCGCCCTCCGGATATTCACGCAGATAATCGGTTTCAACATAAATTCCCTGAAAATCGCTGTTGCGTTCTTCAAGCGTAACAACCGTTGATTCTTTTGCGCCGGACGTAACAGTAATATGACCAAGCGCGTATCTCTGCATAAAAATATCGGAACACAATGCAACGGTAAGATATTTTTCATGTTCTGAAAGCGATTGATTTATACCAAAAAATTCCAAAAGATGTGTATAAGCGTCGTCCGCCGAAACATCGTCCTCTTGACCTTCTTCAAGCACTCCCATATCCATAAGCCAACGCAACTCGCGTTTTTTGTTATCACCGAAAGAATATTCGTGAGGTTTTTTTTCCGAAATTTTAAATTCGGTGTTAATTTCCTCGCCATTTTTAATAAGCAGTTTTACGAAATTCTCGATTGTCGCCGTATATTCCGGAGCATTGCCGCACGCAGAAGGGTCAATTTTAACGGAATAAACCGTTTTATTTACAGCAAGCGGTCTGCCGTAACGGTCGTAAATTTCACCGCGCAGAGCTTCCGTAACAACCGTGCTGTAACTGTTTACCGCTGATGCGGGAACATACGGCTTGCCGTTCACAATTTGAAGGTTGAAAAGACGTGCGCAGAGTGCGGACAACATGATTAGAAAAAGAAGTCCAAGTGCCATAATTCTTGCTCGTGAACGCAAAAATTTTAGTTTTTCTATAAGCGTTTCTTTAAAACCGGTATTCATGCGTCCTCCTAAAAGATAAGACCTTGGAGGGCGTTGCCCTCCAAACCGCCCACCAAAGGGATGTCATCCCTTTGGCATCCCCTCATTTGCAGACAGAATGTGACTGCAAATTTGTTGCAGCTTTCTGTCTGCAAATAAAGGGATTACAAAGGTCTTGTTTTTAAGGATTTTAAAACCGCGTGGCTCTGCCCCGCACCCCGTTTCTTTCTTCTTAAAGAAGAAAGAAACAAAGAAGATAACTTTTGCAGACAGAAGGTGACTGCAAATTTATTGTAGCCTTCTGTCTGCAAATGAAGGGATTCCAAAGGGACGATTGTCCCTTTGGTGGGTGGTTTGGAGGGGCGAAGTGTGCCCAAAGGCACACGTTTTGAGCGCGGAGCTTAACGCCCTCCAAGGTCTTATCTTTT
>JAISHX010000092.1 GCA_031262335.1 Clostridiales bacterium | reverse complement strand
GCAGAAGTCCCGACTTCTGAAATGTTCAAGTACCAGCTTGACCTCCGTTCAATGACTCAGGGACGCGGCGAATTTACATTGGAGTTTTTGCGCTATGATGAAGCTCCGAACGATGTTGCGCAAAAAGTCATCGCAGCAAGAAAGAAATTCCTTGACGCAAAAAAATCACAGGAAGAATAATAACGAAACTCAGCCCCCCTTCGTACGAAGGGGGGCTTTTATAGTACGACAAACGCATGAATTTTCATCCCGACAAAACCGTTGAATCAGTAGATTTTCACTATCTCTCATCACTTTGAGATTTTCTGCTAGTTACCCTCTTCCACATCTCTCTGTATTTCCTTGGCACATCATCGCTCCAAATATGTGCCTCAACATAAGCGGGTTGCGCGAAAACAGGGTTTTGCCATTTTTCTAGCGGCAAGCCGTATTTATCAATCAGTCGCAATATTTCATCGTAGTTATATACATTCCGTCGATACTCCGCATCATCTGTAACACTGTCGCTGAAAGTAGGAAAAGTATCTCCATAAGTGAAAGATACTGTACTCATATCAAACTCACTGACGTGTATTTTCACAAAGCGGCTGTCACTGTACCATGTTTCCAGCCACGGACATTCACCGATGACCATATAATGCGGCACTGTGCGAACGGGTTTCCCACCCTTGCCAATAAACAAATCACGGACAATTTGCTCTAATTCCCGTCTGCGTGAAAGATAGCGTTCGTTGCGCTGTGCTGCAAAGCCTTTACCGCTCCGAACAATGTTCGCTTGAACCGCATCCGCTTCTGTGGGCGACAAATCCGACAGATTCAAAAACGGTCCCGTAGCGGCGTCGTAGTAATGATATAGATAGGTCGTTTCGCTCATATCGCCACGCTTTCTTTTAGAGCCGCCATTGCTTTACGGCAAACTCCGCAAGCGGAGCGGCAGTCGGTGATGTCCACCTCAATGCCTTGAGTTTTTGCATATTTCAGCAGAGCTTCCGCGCCGCCTGTCAGCAAGGCTTCAAAGGCGGGATTCGCATATGGGTCGTATGTGTCCACAATATCTAACACATCGGTCTTGTAAATATTACCGATTGTAGGCGAGCAGATAGTCACGTCGCCGTTCGGGTTAATACCTACGCTGGTCACCTCATCAATGCGTCCCGTATACGGAAACGAGCCACAGGGTGCGAACAAATCCATCTCGTCCGGCGGCGAGAAGTATTCGCTCAAATGCTTGAGGGCGTTGCCGGACGGGAAGATATTATTGCCCTCGTTCGCCATGATACCCTTGTCCGTGAACAGAGTCAAAATCCGCTCCGTTTCTCGGTTATACGGATTATCGTGTTCTTCATTCACTACCCAAGCGGGCTGAACGCGCAAACGCGGAACGTGATGGCGCAGGAGTGCGTCAGCAAACGCCATCACGGGTTCAAGTGGGATATATTCTTGATGAAACGCGTCCGCCGAAAGCAATATATCGTTCACACCTGCATTGCACAACGCTTTTGCGGTTTTATCTATGACGGATTCGTCCTTTGAAAAATAGCCGTTAGTGATAAGTTGTCTTTCGGGGATGCCGCAGTCACGAGCGGCGGCATGAATAGCACAGACCGTGTCGGCGTAGAGCATAGGTTCGCCGCCGAAGGTCATCACCGATTCGATGGTAAAGCGTTCAGCAAGTTGCTTCACGGTTTTAACCGCCGCTTCTGCACGAACGCTCTCGCCGCGATTTGGCTGTTCACCATTGGAACAATGCTTGCAATGTCCACTACAAGAATTGGTAACGACAAACTCAATGCGGTTTAGGTCGATGTATTTGCTCAAAGTCTTTCAATCTCCCAATTGCACAATGTATTTATAAACCGATGAGGTTTATTACTTTACTTCCATTACCCAACCACGGTCATCTTTTACTTTGCCGTACTGTAAACCTGTCAGATAATCATATAAATCCTGTGATATCGGACCTATTTCTCCGTTGTTTATCTTCATGTGTTTATCTCCGAAAATAAGCTCTCCTACAGGAGAAATAACTGCCGCCGTACCGGAGCCGAATACTTCAACAAGTTCGCCCCTGTCATAAGCTTGGCATATATCATCAATCGAAATCTTCTTTTCCTCAACGGCAATACCGCGGCTTTGTAAAATTTTTATAACCGAGTCACGCGTAACTCCGGCGAGAATACTTCCGTTAAGTTCCGGTGTGACAACAGTATCACCTATTTTAAAGAAAACATTCATTGTTCCGACTTCTTCAATGTACTTGCGGTGAATACCGTCAAGCCACAAAACTTGTGCATAGCCTTTTTCAATTGCTTTTTCCTGCCCTTTTAAACTTATCGCATAATTTGCGGAAGATTTTGTAAACCCTACCCCGCCGCGAACAGAACGCACATATTCTTCTTCAATAATTATACTTACAGGCGCAAGTCCGGACGCATAGTATGCTGCGACAGGAGAAAGTATAATCATAAATTTGTAATTTCTTGATGGGTGAACACCAACAGCCGATTCTGTTGCAAAAATGAATGGGCGAATGTAAAGCGACGTCCCGGGTGCAGACGGAATCCATTCTTCTTCTATTTTGATTAGTTCTTTCAATAGATTTAGTACGACATCGTCATCTATATGCGGAATACACATTCTTTCATTAGAATGATTGAACCGAGCAAAATTCATTTGAGGACGAAAAAGAAGTATTCTGCCATCAACGGCACGGTATGCCTTTAGCCCCTCAAACACTGCTTGTCCGTAATGGAATACCATTGCGGCAGGGTCGATTAAAAACGGAGCATAAGGCTCAATACTCGGCTCTGACCATTTGCCGTCCGCATAATCAATAACCGCCATGTGGTCAGTAAAATAACGCCCAAAACCAAGGTTAGAAAAATCCGGTTTCTTTTTGCGTTCATTAACTAAGGTAATCTTCATTTATAATTTATCCTCCCATCTGTTTCAACTTCCGAAATTATACTCCTTTTTAAACGTATTGTCAATCAATATAATGCCACCTACCACGACAAACGCATGAATTTTCATCCCGGCAAAACCGTTCAATCAGTAAATTTTTTTGATTTATTTGTAGTGGCAGGGATTACAAAGGCATGATAGCCGTCAAGTATTTTTCCAGATTTATGAAATCTGCCGTCGGATTTACAATCAAAATAAATTTATGGTATGTTATCATAAATCAGCCATAATTTCAATAGTAATCCGGAATATTTTTTACTTTGGTTCGTTTTTTGATTTTCTATAGGTTATTTCTTTGCATTGCAAATTTTCCGCCGATATGGTATAATCTTTTCCAGTATATAATGAGGAGGGGAATTTACATGACAACTAAAGAATACTTGGCAAAAATGTTCGATGGTATGGCTAAGGGCTTGTTTGTTTCACTTATTATCGGAACAATAATCAAGCAGATTGGGACAGTAATTGGTGTGTTGCAAATACAGCAAATAGGTTCTATTGCTCAGTATTGCATGGGTCCGGCTATCGGTGCGGGAGTGGCATTTGTCAGGCAACCCAAAATGATTACGTTTGTTGCGGCAATAATAGCGGGGGCTATAGGCGCAGGCACTTTTAAATTTACAAATGGGGCAGTTACTGCCGTAACCGGTGAACCTGCGGGAGCATTTATTGCCTCGCTTGTAGCCGTTGAATTGGGGCGTTTAGCTGAAGGTCACACAAAGTTTGACCTTATTGCCATACCTTTCATTTCTATTACGGGCGGCAGTTTGGTCGGCTTATTTGTTTCACCTGTTATTTCAAACGTGTTGTTAAAGCAAATTGGCGTTTTTGTGCAGTGGCTTTCAACAATGCCTGATGTGCCGATGGGGATTTTGGTCGGTATAGTAGTTGGAATGATTCTTACTCTTCCTATCTCATCAACAGCTATTTGTGTCGCAATAAACATAGGCATAAACGCATCGGGAACAATTCCGGCAGGCGCCGCTTTGGCAGGTTGCTGCGCTCAAATGGTCGGCTTTGCAGTAATTTCATGGCGCGATAACAAATTCGGCGGGTTGTGCGTTCAAGCGGTCGGAACAAGCATGGTGCAAATTCCGAATATAATAAAAAATCCGCTTATTTGGATTCCGCCGACTGTGGCGTCCGGTGTTTGCGGATTGCTCTCTACACTTGGATTCAAAATGGTTACGACAAGCGTTGGTGCCGGAATGGGTACAAGCGGTCTTGTCGGACAATTTGCAACATATGGCATAATGGGGATAAATTCGCTAATACCTATGATACTTTTGCACTTTCTTATTCCGGCGGCAATATCAATCACTATTGCCGAATTTATGCGCTATAAAGGCTGGATTAAAAACGGAGACCTCTCTATTTAGAAAAAAAACCATGCTGCCGGTATAATCCGGAAGCATGGTTTTTTATAGTTTGAAGAAGTTTACAAGTGATTTAAGCGTTTCCGACTGTGAGTTAAGCTGTTGTGCGGCGGCGGCGGTTTGTTCGCTTGTAGCGGAATTTTCCTGTACAACTTTAGAAATTTGGGTAATCCCTGTTGAAACAGACCCGACGCTTTCGGCTTGCTTTTGAGATGCGTTTGTTATTTTTGACATCATATCCGAAACCTCGTTTGCACTGACGACTATTTCTTCCAAAGAATTTGCGGTTTCTGTCGCACATTTCACGCCTTCGTTTACACGAATGATTGCTTCTTGAATCAGGTCGCTTGTTTCTTTTGCGGCATCCTGACTTTGCACCGCAAGGTCACGCACAGAACTTGCCACAACAGTAAAACCTTTGCCGTGTTCACCTGCGCGTGCCGCCTCAACGGACGCGTTCAGCGCAAGAAGATTCGTTTGTGTTGCAATTTCTTCAATAACTTTAATGATATTTGAAATTTTATTTGAGGATGCTTTAATTCCCTCCATAGCTGACATCAACGCCTGCATTTGTTCATTGCCGTGTTCAGCGGATTCTTTTGAGCGTTGGCTAAACTCGTTAGCGGTTTTTGCGTTCTTTGTGCTTTCGCGGGTTTGAGCGTTGATATGTTGAATAGTTTCGGTTAATTCCGCAACAGAACCTGACTGTTCGGTTGCGCCGTTAGCAAGCACCATTGAACTTTGAGAAATCTGCTGTGCGCCGGACAAAACCTGCTCACTTGATGAATTTATTTCTGACATTGTGGTATTTAATGAAGAAGAAATTGAGTTAATTACATTTTTAATATTTACAAACTGTCCTTTGTATTCGCGGGTTATTGTGTGAGTAAGGTCGCCGGTTGCCATTTGTGACAAAATGTCCTGAATTTCCAAAATATAAGAATTAATAGAATCAATAGTATTATTTACAGATGTTTTAAGCGCGTTAAAATCGCCGTTATAATCTTTTGCTATTCGTGTTGAGAGGTCGCCTTCAGCCATTTTTTCCAATACTTTAAGAGATTCTGTAATAGGGTCTGCCATATTATCTACAAGTTTGTTAAGTCCGGAAAGAAGTTTTGCCCACTCTCCCACATATTTTGATGTGTCTACTCTTGCGGACAAATTGCCCTGTGCGCCTGATTCGGCAAGATTAGTAATTTCAGCGGCAATTTCTTTAATTGTACTGACAGATTCATCGACATATTTATTTACATCGGCTTTTTTGCCTTCGTATTTTTTGAGCTTATAGGTAAAGTCACCGGCAGCCATTGCTTTAACAGCGGCAAAAACATCATCGCATAATGCAATATAAGAGGCAATCGTATCATTAACGGCAACTGCAACACTTTTGTAAGAGCCTGAATACTTGTCCGCATCTATACTGAAATCAATGTTACCTTTATTATGTTCGGAATAAAGATTGGCAATATCACCGAGAATATTATTTATGTTATTTACTATTTCGTAAAAACTGCGGCTTAAATCGCCAAATTCATCTTTTACTGATGTGTCGATATTGACTTTCAACTCGCCTGAACTGACGTTGTTTGCGACTTTGACAAGTGCGCGTATCGGTTTCAGAATAATTGATGAAAGCACGATAGTAGCGGTGATTGACAGCCATACAAAGAAAGCGCCGATGCAACTGAAAGTAAATATTTTGACGCCGGAATCTTGTTCTGTTTTGTCTGCAAGTGATTGTCTGTCTGTTAAAGTGTCTTCGGCAATTGTCGCCATTATTGCGGACAGTTGGTCGCCAATAATGCGTGCATCGTCGGTAACGCTAATCATTTCATTTGCGGCTCTTTTTAATGCGAAATCATAGTTTTGGAGCGTGTACTGATAATAGGAATGAAAAAGAGTTTGTAATTGTTTTACATTTTCGATTGTGGTTGCGGCTAATTCGGAATCTGCATAAATGTCATTTGTTAAACTTTTTAAATATTCGTTTGTAACATTTTCAAAATCAGCAGAAGTCGCTTCAATATTCAGTTTTGTTTGTTGGATTTCCTCAGTTCTATCTCTTGCACTTGCGGCAAAGTCTTTTAAACTAATAGTATATAACCGCATTTTATACAAATCTGTTTCAGCAGACTGAATAATTTCGTATCTTCTGTTTGAGTTTGCAAGCAAATATTTGTAGTCTGAATTAACATTTGCAACGTATAGTGCCGCAAT
>JAISHX010000066.1 GCA_031262335.1 Clostridiales bacterium | reverse complement strand
TGAGCCGTCAGTATTTAAACATGGTCTTGACCATGCTTATAAAACTAATAAAAATAAACTTAATGTTCCGGGTTTCAGAAAAGGTAAAACCCCGCAAAAATTAGCCGAAAAAATGTTCGGAGACTTGCTTAACGAAGATGCTCTCAACCACATTTTTCCCGAAATCTTTGAGAAAGCTATTGGAGAGCGTCAACTGCATCCGGTTGGTCGCCCAAGTGCGTCTATTGTCCGTACAGATGACGGGGGTGCAACCGTTACAGTTACTGTGACGTTAAAACCGGAAACCAGTATCAGTGATTACAAGGGTATTAAATATAGAAAATCGGAAGTTTCTGTTTCTGATGAAGAGGTAGACCGAGAAATAAACCGCACACGCGAGAAAAACGCAAGAGAAACCGAAATTACCGACAGACCTATTCAAGACGGAGATGTCGCTGTACTTGACTTTGAAGGGTTTGTTGACGGAGTTGCCTTTGAAGGCGGTAAAAGTGAAGATTTCAGACTTGTTATCGGCTCCAAAACTTTTATAGATACATTTGAGGAGCAGCTTATCGGACTAAATGCCGGAGATGAAAAAGATGTTAATGTCAATTTTCCGGAAAACTACCACAAAGATGACTTGTCGGGCAAACCGGCTGTTTTTAAAGTGAAAATTAAAAATATATATTTCCGCGAACTTCCTGAACTTGACAACGACTTTGCACAAGATGTTTCTGAATTTGAAACTTTTGACGCATATAAAGCTGATATACAGGAAAAAATTCAAAAAGCTAAAGAATCCGATGCTCTCAACATGAAAACAAATGAAGTTCTTTCAAAACTTGTTGAAAAATTAGATGCCGACGTTCCGAGCACAATGATTGAAGAAGAGCTTAACGCATCTTTGAACAATTTCGTAAACCAGTTGCGCGCTCAAGGTATTGATGTTCAGTCATACCTTGCGTATACCGGTCAAACAACCAACAGTTTTATGGCTCAGCAGAAAATAAACGCAAGGAACAGCGTATTTGGCAGACTTGCGCTTGAAGCTGTTGCGGCGGCGGAAGGAATGACAGTTTCGCAGGAAGAATTTGATAAAGAGCTTGATTCGCTTGCTGAAGCTTACAAATTGGAGAAAGACAAGCTGTTGACATCAATGTCCGCACATGAAAAATATTCTATGGATACTGATATTTTAGTGCGTAAAGCACTTGATTTTGTGCTTGAAAATGCTGAGGCTGAAGTTGAGGAGGAAGTTTTATGAGTCTTGTCCCGATTGTTGTTGAACAAACAAACCGTGGCGAACGTTCTTATGATATATATTCACGCCTGCTAAAAGACAGAATAATCTTTCTGGGCGAAGAAATTAACGATGTGTCGGCAAACCTTGTCGTTGCACAACTTCTGTTTTTGGAAGCGGAAGACCCGGGCAAGGATATAAGCCTTTATATAAACAGCCCCGGCGGCGTCATTACTGCGGGATTTGCTATTTATGACACAATGCGCTATATTAAGTCCGAAGTTTCAACAATATGTGTCGGTATGGCGGCAAGTATGGCATCATTCCTTTTGGCAAGTGGTTCAAAAGGCAAACGTTATGCGCTACCTAATTCCGAAATTTTGATTCACCAACCTCTTGGCGGCACAAGAGGGCAAGCTTCAGACATTAAAATCCATGCAGACCATATACTGTATACAAAGGCTAAATTAAACCGCATGCTTTCGGAGATGACAGGTCAGCCGCTTGAAATAATAGAGCGTGACACTGACCGCGACAATTATATGACCGCCGAACAAGCCAAGCAATACGGACTTATTGATGCAGTAATCGAAAAACCTATACAATTATAAAAATCTTCTTTTATAAAACAAAAAACCAGTTAGAGGTATAGGGAAGAAGGCGTTTGCCTTCCCCTTCCCCAAGGAGGTTTTAATTTTGAGAAAAAATGAATCCGGAGGGGACAATATGCATTGTTCCTTTTGCGGAAAACCGCGGCGTGAAATAAGCAAGTTTATTGCCGGCATTGACGGCTTTATATGCGCCGATTGTGTTGAGATTTGCCGGCACCTGCTTCATTCCGCAAACGGTTCCGGAGAAACTTCTTTTTCGGATGGTTTCCGCTCATTTCGTCCGAGTGAAATAAAAGCGCATCTTGACGAATATGTCATCGGACAGGATGCGGCAAAAAAGGCTCTTTCTGTTGCTGTTTACAATCACTACAAGCGAATAGCGCATGAAGGTCCCGAGGAAGATGACGTTGACCTTCAAAAAAGCAATATTCTGTTGCTTGGTCCGACGGGTGTCGGCAAAACTTTTCTTGCTCAAACATTGGCAAAGTTGCTTAATGTTCCTTTTGCGATTGCCGATGCAACAACCCTTACAGAAGCAGGATACGTTGGTGAGGACGTTGAAAATATATTGCTGCGATTAATTCAAGCAGCAAACGGAGATGTAAACGCCGCACAGCGCGGTATAATTTATGTTGACGAAATAGACAAAATTGCCCGTCATTCCGAAAATCCTTCGATTACAAGAGATGTTTCAGGAGAAGGCGTTCAACAGGCGTTGCTTAAAATTCTTGAAGGCACTGTTTCCAATGTTCCTCCGCAAGGCGGAAGAAAACACCCTCATCAGGAGTTTATACAAATAGATACATCAAATATTTTGTTTATTTGCGGCGGCGCATTCGATGGACTTGAAAAAATTATTGAACAAAGACTTAATAAAAAAGTTATAGGTTTCAATTCTGAAGTTACTATTTCGACACCAAAAACGCGTGACGAAATACTCAAGGTTGCTCTTCC
>JAISHX010000020.1 GCA_031262335.1 Clostridiales bacterium | reverse complement strand
TTTGCCAAAATATCTCCCACGAGCTGTACTTTAATACAGTTTGTAGAGCCGGCAATTCCGATAGGAATACCTGCAACGATTACGATAAGGTCGCCGTCAACAGCAAGCTTTGATTCAAGCGACTTTGCGGCGGCAACCGCAAACGGGTCTTCCTCGCCTGACTCTTTTTTAATCGGGATACAGCCCCAAACAAGGTTAAGCTGACGAAGTGCGACATCTGAACTTGTTACGGCAAGAATCGGACAAGTCGGTTTGTTTTTTGCTACCATTCTCGCTGAAAAACCGGAGTGTGTTACAGTTGCAATGCACGCCGCGCCCAAATCGGCAGCAGTATTGCATGTTGCATAACTGATAGCGTTTGTCGTACTATAAGATGCCGCCGTATGGTGTGATGCAAGGTTTTGACCGTAAGAAATTGCACTTTCAGCTTTAAGGGCAATTTTGCTCATCATAGAAACAGCGCTGGCAGGATATTTTCCGTTTGCGGTTTCCCCTGAAAGCATAATAGCATCCGACCCGTCGAAAATTGCGTTTGCAACGTCGTTTGCCTCAGCTCTTGTTGGACGCGGATTATTTACCATTGATTCCAACATTTGAGTTGCGGTTATAACCGGTTTACCCATTGTATTTGCTTTTTGAATAAGCATTTTTTGTACAAGCGGAACTTCTTCCGGCGGAATTTCTACGCCTAAATCGCCGCGGGCAACCATAATTCCGTCGGCAACTTCAAGAATTTTGTCAAGATTATTAACACCGTCACGGCTTTCAATTTTTGCGATAATAAACATATGCGCTCCGCCGTTTTCTTCCAAAACTTGGCGAATTTCAACAACATCTTTAGCGGAACGGACGAATGATGCGGCAATATAATCAAAGCCCATTTTTATACCGAATTTAATGTCCTCTATATCTTTTTCGGTAAGCGAAGGCAAATTTACATAAACGTCCGGAACATTGACACCTTTTCTTGAACTAAGGAATCCGCTGTTGACAACCGTACAAATGATGTCATGTCCTTCGATTTTATCTACATGCAATTCAATAAGACCATCGTCAATAAGAATACGTTTGCCTACAGACAAATCATTAGGCAAATTGGCATAAGTAACAGAAACTCTTTGTTCATCGCCTTCAATGTCGTCCGTTGTGAGAGTAAACTGCTGTCCTTGTTTTAAATAAATTTTTCCGTTATTAGCTTTTAAAAGTTCTTCACTAAATGTTTTAATCCTTATTTCCGGACCTTTTGTGTCCAAAATAAGAGGAATCGGAGCGTTAAGCTCTTCTCTGGCTTGTTTTAAGTTATTTATAACAACTGTATGTGTTTCATAAGTTCCATGAGAAAAGTTAATACGAGAAGCATCCATGCCTGCAAGAATCAATTCTTTTATTGTTTCAACACTATTGCTGGCAGGTCCTAATGTTGCAAGTATTTTTGTTTTTCTTATAGCGGATTTTGAAGTTACAAGAGGCATATTTTTTATCTCCTTTTAGAAATTAGCGGGATTTGCCGCCTTAGTTATTTACAGGAATGTCAAACGGATAATATTTTCATAATTTCATAATATGACGGGTCATATTCGCGTTTTGCCGCAAGAGCCTCGGCAAGGTCAATTGCTTCATATTTTGCGTTTTTATATATTACCATTTTATTGCGTTCGCCTTTGAGAATTGTTTCAACTGCTTTGTGTCCCATCATCGCGGCGTGCATACGGTCAACGGCAGTAGGACTTCCTCCGCGCTGAAGATGTCCGAGAATTGTGGCACGAGTTTCAATTCCCGTGGCTTTTTCAATAGTTTTTGCGAACTCTTCTGTTTTGCCTTTTGAACCGCGTCCTTCCGCAACAATAATAAGGTTGTGATTTTTACCGGACGAACGGTTTTTTATAATTTGTTCGATAACAGAGGTTTCATCAACGGTTAAATCTTCCGGTACCAATACTTCTTCCGCTCCGCCGGAAATGCCGCACCAAAGAGCAATATAGCCCGCATTTCTGCCCATGACTTCAACAACGGAGCATCTTTCATGAGAAGTCGATGTATCACGGATTTTTGTTATTGCGTCCATAACAGTATTAACAGCGGTATCAAAGCCTATTGTGTAATCAGTACAAGGAAGGTCAAGGTCAATTGTACCGGCAAGCCCGATTACATTGACACCGCGTTCTGTCAATGCAAGCCCGCCGTGAAGGCTACCATCACCGCCAATAACAATAAGTGCATCTAAGTTGAGAATTTTGCAGACGTTCGCGGCTTTTTCCTGTCCTTCGGGGGTCATCATTTCCGCACAACGGGCTGTAAGAAGCATTGTCCCGCCTCTATATATTATATCGGAGACGCTCTTGTTGTTCATTTCCATAATGTCAGTATGAATAAGACCCTCATACCCGCGTTTAAAGCCATAAACTTTTATTCCGTGAAAGACAGCCGTACGCACAACAGCGCGTATTGCGGCATTCATGCCGGGAGCGTCACCTCCGCTTGTAATCAATCCGATTTTGAGTTGTTCCTGTTGTCCCATAAAATACCCCTTTCTATATGTTTAAGACTGCCTGTTCGGCTGCCTTATTGCCGTTTGTGCATTGTTTAATCTTTTTCGGTTATTGGACGACGACAGATTTTTCGCCGAGCAGGATTTTTAATTTTTGTAGCAGATTATCTGTCAATGTGACATAATTGTCTTTTCCGACAAAAAATTTATCCTTTGTAGCCTCATTATAAATTATAACAGCGGAAGTCCCGCCGGAAAAACCGCTTAAAACTTTCGTAATATCAGAATAATCAA
Source organism: Clostridiales bacterium (assembly GCA_031262335.1). GTDB lineage: Bacteria > Bacillota > Clostridia > Lachnospirales > WRAX01 > JAISHX01. Next base: position 4,164 of record JAISHX010000020.1, on the reverse strand, counting down.
TAGAAGAAGTTTCGGGAATTTTTAACCAGAGTTTTTTTTCGGAAGTTCGTTGTTTCTCAAGCACAATAACTCTGTCGCAAATTACTTTTGTTATTTCATTTTCTCTTAAATTTGCTTTGCCGTAAACTAAGATTATTTCGCCTTCATTCAGTAACGGCTCAAATTTTTCATATAAATTTGGAAAGATGATAATTTCTATTGCACCGTAAATGTCCTCAAGTGTGATAAACGCCATTACAGTATTATTTTTTGTGACCTTTATTGTTTTTTTTGACACAAGCCCTGCAACGATAACATGTTCGTTGTCTGAAAGTTTTAACTCTCCAATATTATTATCGTCCGCAGCAGGAAGAAAATCAAGACTTGTGTGGGAAATTTTGCTTTTTATTTCCTCACGGAACGCGTCGGTCGGATGTCCGCTTACATAAATGCCTAACGCGTCTTTTTCATCGGCAAGGAGGCGGCGCGTATTAAATTCAGGAATATCAGGCAAATTATCATTAGATGAAAAATCTTCTGTTTCAGTAGACAAGCTGAAAAGACTTAACTGCCCTTCTATGTTTTTTCGTTTATTAGCTATAACGGAATCACGCAGCTTGTCACATACGGCGGTATACTGACTTCGCTTACCGCCAAATGAATCGAATACACCTGCTTTAATTAAATTAAGCAATGCCCTTCTGTTGATTTTTACAAATTCAATTCTGTTCAGGAAATCGGAAAGACTTTTAAATCTACCGTTTCTTTCTCTTTCTTCAACAATAGAAGCGATAACAGGGCGTCCGATATACTTTATTGCGCCAAGACCGAATCGAATTTTTTTATTATCCCTATCAGCAACAGAAAAACGTTCAAAACTTTCGTTTGCATCAGGAGGAAGAACTGTAATCCCCATGTCACGGCAAGTTTGTATATATGCCGTAGTTTTTTCCATAAAATCCATTACAGATGATAAAAGTGCCGCCATAAATTCGACAGGACAGTAATATCTCAACCACGCTGTTTGATAGCAAATAACAGCATATCCTGCCGCATGAGATTTATTAAACGCATATTTTGCAAAGTCTGCCATTTCATCAAAAATTTTTTCAGCAGAGACTTTATCTATATTTTTTTTGATACAACCTTCAACAAAATTTTTACGTTCTTGTGTCATTACATCCGTTTTTTTCTTGCTCATGGCGCGTCGAATTATATCACTTCTGCCCAAGCTGTATCCGGCAAGGTCACGCACAATTTGCATAACTTGTTCCTGATAGACGATACAACCATATGTTGAGTTTAAAATAGGCTCCAAAGCAGGATGTGTATAACTTATATTTCCTTCGGATAATTTTCCGCGTATATATTTTGGAATAAACTCCATAGGTCCGGGACGATATAAAGCTATTCCCGCAATTATATCTTCAATTGAAGACGGACGAAGCTCCTTCATAAAAGAAACCATACCGGAGCTTTCAAGCTGAAAAACGCCTTCCGTTTTACCTTGCGAAATCATATTATAGACATTTTTGTCGTTTATATCTATTTTGCTTATGTCAATATCAGCACCTTGACGGTTTGCTTCACGAACGGCATCATGTATTACGGTCAGTGTTCTCAAACCAAGGAAATCCATTTTAAGCAGTCCGAGTTCTTCGATAGTTCCCATTGGAAACTGTGTTATTATCAGCCCGTCATTTTGGCTTAACGGTACATATTCGTTGACAGGTTTGTCGCAAATAACAACTCCGGCAGCATGAGTTGACGTATGCCGCGGAAGTCCTTCCAGACGAAGTGCCGTTTCAATTATTTCATGCGATTTGCTGTCCGTATCATACTCTTTTTTTAATTCCGGGTTAATATCCAAAGCTTTTTTTAATGTTATTCCAAGAGATGTAGGAATAAGTTTTGCGATTTTGTCGCCTTTAGCATATGGTTCCCCGAGTGCGCGGGTAACATCACGGACAACGCTCCGTGCCATCATTGTTCCGAATGTAACTATTTGCGCTACATGGTCGTGTCCGTACTTCTCGTTTACATAATCTATTACTTCCTGACGCCGTTCATAACAAAAATCAATGTCAAAATCGGGCATGCTAACCCTTTCGGGGTTAAGAAATCTCTCGAACAAAAGATTGTATTGAATCGGCTCAATATCCGTTATTTGAAGGCAGTATGCGGCAAGGCAGCCCGCACCCGAGCCTCGTCCGGGACCTACAGGAATACCGCGTTTTTTTGCGAAATTTATAAAGTCCCACACAACAAGAAAATAATCCGCAAACCCCATTGAGCTTATTACCGAAAGTTCATAATCAAGCCTTTCGGATAATGATTTTATATTTTCGCAGTTTTGACCATATCTAAGTGCAAGTCCGTCAAACGAGAGTTTTTTTAAATAGTCGGCAGAATTTTCAAAAGGTGTCGGAATATCAAATTTGGGGAGTTTATATTCATGAAATTTAATTTCCACATTACAGCGTTCGGCAATTTTTACTGTGTTTTCGTAAGCCTCCGGAACGGAAGGAAACAGAGTCAGCATTTCTTCCGGAGATTTAAGAAAAAATTGATTTCCAAAATAAACAAGTCTGTCGGGGTCGTTTTTTGTTTTGCCCGTTTGAACGCAAAGCAATATTTCATGTGGCAGAGCATCACTTTCATTAATATAGTGAGTATCATTTGTCAATACGAGCGGAATGTTCGTTTCTTCAGATATTCTTATTAAGTCCGGATTTATGCGCAGTTGTTCAGGCATTCCGTGATGTTGGAGTTCTATATAGAAATTGTCTTGTCCGAAAATTTCGTTATACATTAACGCTTGCTCTTTTGCCGCCGCATAGCTTGAACGAAGTAATTTGCGTGCAACAGGTCCTGCAAGGCACGCACTCAACGCAATAATTCCGTTAGAATACTTGCGCAATGTTTCAATGTCAACACGCGGACGGTGATAAAACCCTTCAATAAAACCAACCGAAACAATTTTACTTAGATTTGACAGTCCTGTATTATTTTCGGCAAGCAAAACAAGGTGGTAGTAATAATTTTGCGGAGATGCCTCTTTATCAAGTCTGTTTGTGTTTGAAACATAAACTTCGCAACCGATAATAGGCTTAACGCCCGCCTCTTTTGCCGCTTTGTAAAAATCAATCACACCAAACATAACACCATGGTCGGTAATCGCAAGTGAATCCATCCCAAGTTCTTTTGTACGGGAAACAAGTTCTTTTATTTTACACATGCCGTCAAGCAGGCTGTATTCCGAATGAACGTGTAAATGAACAAATTCTTTTTTCATAATTTTTAACCTTTTATGTATTTTATAGTGAGTTGCCGTAAAAAATCACCAAGGTTAGACCTTGAGGAATTTTTTTCGGATAAATTAAGTTATCCGACTTTAGCACTTTATTTAATTATAACACGGCTTGTATTATAAAATCTATAGAGTTTTGATAAAAAGGTAAAAGTCTTGAGGAAAATCCCTCAAGACTTTTGTTTTTATTGCTCCATCTGTTTTCCTAAAAATCCTGCCGCCGCCTGAGCTAATTTTTGTTCAACATCTCCCATTTTCTGGTCAGGAGATAAGAATACAACTGCACCCATAACATCTCCCTCGGCGATTATCGGTGTAATATGTTCGTGTGAATACACGCTATCAAGGTCGTCCTCAAAAATCGGAACAAAATTTTGCTCCATTCTTGAAGATTTAAAAGAATTTCTGTTGTTAATTACTTTTTCAAGTGTACCGGAAATGTGTTTGTCGATAAAGTCACGTTTTGAACCGCCTGAAACAGCGATAATTTGGTCTTTATCAACAATACATGTTATGTGTCCCGTGGTTTGCGACAAACTGTCGGCGTACTCTTTTGCGAAAGTACCAAGCTCCCCGATTGGAGAGTATTTTTTAAGAATAATTTCTCCTTCTTTGTCGGTGAAAATTTCTAAAGGGTCGCCTTCACGAATACGCAAAGTTCTGCGAATTTCTTTAGGGATAACGACTCTTCCCAAGTCGTCAATTCTTCTTACAATACCTGTTGCTTTCAAGCAAACTCCTCCTTATTTATAATCTTGCGATTTTTTTGGCGAAAAAGTAAATTTTAACGTCTTTATTTTTTCTCTTTTCAGTAAAATTATTCTAAGGAAAGTTAAAAAAACAGTTTTTTAGGCGAATCAACAAATTATATAAAG
>JAISHX010000009.1 GCA_031262335.1 Clostridiales bacterium | reverse complement strand
GTGTATATTTAATTTCAAAATGGAAAACATTAATAACGTAGCCTTAATAAGTAAATTATTAAGGACAACTAATATCCCCCCTCAAGCCCGGACTTAAATCCCCCCCTTTAAGTTCGGGTTTCTTTATGTTTTTTACAGTATATCAAACTTATTTCACTATGTCGATAATTATATTTTTTCACCGTTTGACAAAGCGTGTCTAATTTGCTATTATAGTTGAAAATGTTTAAAAAATTTTCATATGAAAGGAGGGGTATACAACGAAAACCGCTCTTTCTATTTTGGTTGAAAACCAATCCGGTGTACTTAGCCGCATAAGCGGACTGTTTAGCCGACGCGGTTACAACATAGACAGCCTTTCTGTTGGTGTTACCGAAAACCCTGCTTTTTCACGAGTAACTATTGTAACTTCAGGCGATGAATTTGTTATTGCACAGATTAAAAATCAGGTTGAAAAACTCGTTGATGTTGTTCGTGTTGTTGAGCTTGCAACTGATTCTTCTGTTATGCGCGAGCTTGCGCTTATAAAAATCAAAGCCGCCGAACAAACACGCTCTGCTATTGTGGGAATTGTTGACATATTCAGAGCAAAAATTATTGATGTTTCGGCATCAAGCGTCACGGTTGAAATAACAGGAGAAACAAGTAAAATTGATGCTTTCTTATCTCTTGCCGAAACTTACGGTGTTGAAGAAATTGCACGAACAGGATTAACAGGGCTGCAACGCGGTGCGGCGTTCATAAAGGAACACGAAAAATTTGAGTAAAAATTTGAGGAGGAAATTAAAATGGCAAAACTGTTTTATCAAGAAGATTGTAACCTTGACTTATTAAAATCTAAAAAGGTAGCAATAATCGGCTATGGAAGTCAGGGACATGCTCATGCTTTAAATTTACATGAATCCGGCGTTGATGTTACAGTAGGCTTGTATAACGGAAGCAAGTCTTGGAAAATTGCTGAAGCTGCAGGGCTTAAAGTTGCAACAGCCGCTGACGCGGCAAAGGCTGCCGATGTGATTATGATTCTTATAAACGACGAAAAACAAGCCAAACTTTATAAAGAGGATATTTTGCCGGCTCTTTCTGCCGGAAAGTATTTGGCTTTTGCACACGGCTTTAATATTCATTACGGACAAATCATTCCTCCGGCAGATGTCAATGTGTTTATGATTGCTCCAAAAGGACCCGGGCATACAGTCCGCAGTCAATACGTTGAAGGAAAGGGCGTCCCGTGCCTTATCGCAGTTCACCAAGACCCGTCCGGCAATACAAAGGACATTGGTCTTGCATACGCGTTAGGTATTGGCGGAGCAAGAGCAGGTGTTCTTGAAACCACTTTTAAAGAAGAAACAGAAACAGACCTTTTCGGTGAACAATGCGTTCTTTGCGGCGGTGTTACAGCTCTTATGACAGCCGGATTTGAAACACTTGTTGAGGCGGGATACCAGCCTGAATCAGCTTATTTTGAATGTGTTCATGAAATGAAACTTATTGTTGATTTGATTAATTCCGGCGGATTTGCCGCAATGCGCTACAGCATTTCCGACACAGCAGAATACGGCGATTATGAAATTGGCAAGCGTATTATTACTGACGAAACAAAGAAAGAAATGAAAAAAGTTCTTGGAGAAATTCAGGACGGTACATTCGCTATGCACTGGATTCTTGAAAATCAAGCAAATCGTCCGCACTTTAATGCAGACAGAAGAATCAAAGCAGAACACCAAGTTGAAAAAGTCGGAGCCGAACTCAGAAAAATGATGAGTTGGCTTAAAAAATAACCTAATAAGCAAGAAATCCCCCACCTCTTAGGTGGGGGATGAATACGGTTTAATTAGAGAGGTTTGCCATGCAAATACTTGATTCAACGCTCCGTGACGGGGCGCAGGCAGAAGGTATCTCGTTTTCGGTTGAAGATAAAATAAAAATAGCAAGGGCATTGTGGGAATTTGGCATTACGTTCATTGAAGCAGGAAACCCCGGCTCTAATCAAAAAGACGCGGACTTCTTTTTTAAAGCAAAAAAAGAGCCGTTTTTCTCAAGTCTTTGCGCTTTCGGAAGTACACGGAGAAAAGGTGTCAAACCCGATGACGACAAAGGGCTTTCCGCGCTTATTGATGTCGGAACAGAAACAGTGTGTGTTTTCGGCAAGAGCTGGGACTTTCACGCTGAAAAGATATTAGGCGTTTCTTTAGACGAAAATCTTGAAATTATAGAAGATACCGTAAAATTTTTGGTATCAAAAGGAAAAAATGTTATTTTTGATGCCGAACACTTTTTTGACGGCTATAAGGTCAATCCCGACTACGCGTTAAGCACACTTGAAGTTGCCTCAAACGCGGGAGCGTGCTGTGTCTGTCTTTGTGATACAAACGGAGGAACATTCCCGCATGAAATTTATGAAACAGTAAAAAAAGTCTGTGAAACTGTTTCTGTTGTCAGAGTCGGTGTACATTGTCACAATGACGGCGGAATGGCTGTTGCAAATTCAATAGAAGCAGCAAGAGCCGGCGCGACACACATTCAAGGAACTTTTACCGGCTTTGGTGAAAGGACAGGCAATGCCTGCCTTGCATCCATTATTCCGAATTTACAGCTCAAACTCAATATGCTTTGTGTTCCCGACAAAAATATCAAAAAACTTACCGAAACAGCTCGTTTTGTTTCTGAAGTGGCTAACATAAAACTGAACCGCCGCGAACCTTTTGTCGGCAAAAGCGCATTCGCGCATAAGGGCGGTATGCACATAGACGGAGTTGCAAAAGCGTCGGAAAGCTTTGAACACATTCCTCCGGAAACAGTCGGTAACGAGCGGCGTATTTTAACAAGCGAAGTTGCTGGACGGGGAGCTATTCTTGACAAAATACGCAAATTTAATCCTTCCGCACAAAAAGGTTCTGCCGAAACGGAACAACTTATTGAGCAAATCAAAACTATGGAAAATGACGGTTATCAATTTGAGGCGGCGGAAGGCTCTCTTGAATTGCTCGTAAGAAAACATATGGGCAAATATAAGCCGCTGTTTGAGTTGGAAAATTTTAAGATAATCGGAGAACAAACAATCAAGGGAGGAAAAGCTTCATCATCAGCTATGATAAAAGTAACCGTTGACGGAAAAGAAGAAATTACGGCGGCGGAAGGCGATGGTCCTGTAAATGCTCTTGATATTGCTTTGCGAAAGGCACTTGAAGGTTTTTATCCTAACTTAAAAAGAGTTAATCTTACCGATTATAAAGTCCGTGTTCTTGACGGCAGTAATACAACCGCCTCTAAAGTCCGTGTTTTAATCGAATCTTCCGACGGGATAAATTCATGGACTACTGTCGGAGTTTCTTCCGACATTATAGAGGCAAGCAGAATTGCGCTTGCAGATTCAATAGAATATAAACTGATACGAGATATAGAAGACAAGTACAAAGCCTATTTATAGAGCAGGATAGGGAAGGGGAGTAAATGCGTGAAGTAATTCTTACGACAATGGTTATGGTCACAGACCCGAAAACAGAGAAAATACTTATCCAGAATCGTACAAAAGATAGTTGGGCAGGTTGGGTGTTCCCCGGAGGTAAAGTTGAAAACAGCGAAAGTTTCTATGATTGTGCTGTCAGGGAAGTGAATGAGGAAACCGGACTTTTGATAAAAGATTTAACATCTTGCGGCATTGTTCATTGGATAAATAATAAAACGGATAGCCGTTATCTTGTTTTTCTTTATAAAACCGATTCGTTCTCCGGCGAACTTCTTAAAAATCCTCCGGAAGGGGAGTTATTTTGGATTGACAAACATACTTTGTTTGAAACCCCTAAAACAAATGACCTTGACAAGTATTTTCCTATGTTTTTTGAAAATAAATATTCCGAAGCTGTCGGCACGTCAGACGAATCCGGCTATAACGGTTTTATATATAAATAAGGAGGTTTTAATTTGGGAATGACAATGACACAAAAAATTCTCGCCGCACATGCAGGAAAAAAAGAAGTTTTTGTCGGTGAACTGATTGAAGCAAA
>JAISHX010000195.1 GCA_031262335.1 Clostridiales bacterium | reverse complement strand
GATACTTTTTCACTCCCGCAATGGGGACATTTTACTTTTACCATCGCCATAATAATTATCCACCTTTATTTTTTAATTATTATATCGGCACATAGCTAAATTACTTTAGGACATTACCGCTTTTTCAGTCGCACGGACTGTGAGAACGACGGTTTCACGTCGTATTTCGCCATACAATCCACGACAACCGCCTGCTCCTTCCTTGAGAGGTGAGATAGCTCCACCGCCGCGCTGAACGCGATTTTATGGGTGTCCACCTTGTCGAGTAAATCCGGCACAAGCTCAGTCAGTCGCAAAAAGCGGAATATCTGATTTTTGCTGTCGCCCGTCTGCGCCTTCAAAATTTCATAGGAGTGCTGCTCGCCTTTAACGCCGTTGTGGTCGAGAGCTTCAAGCTTCACGCGATATGCCCACGCCTTTTCCGAGTATAATAGTTTTTCTCGCTGTTGCAAATTGGCATCCACCATCGTGATTGCCGCCTCATCGTCGTTTAGAGTTCGGACGATGACGGGCATTGTGGTCAGCCCCGCGATTTCACAAGCCATCTTGCAGCGATTGCCTGAAAGCAGTTCATACCCTCCCTCGTCCTCGCCGCGCTTGCGGGCAAGCCCAGGTTCGCGGACGCCGTAGAGCTTTATGCTTTCGGCAAGATTCTTCATAGCGTCGTCGTTCACCACGTTGAACGGGTGAAATTCCGGTGCGTGAAGCTCCGTAAGTGCGATTTCGGTTACACGTTCCGCGCCGTCTTGGACGCCTACGTTGAACAAGTCCTCAAAACCCGTCAAGGCGATATTACCGATTGCTTTCTTAGCCATTCGCCAGCACCTCCTCAACGAGTGCGGTATACGCTGCCGCGACTTTGCCATTCGGGTCATGGGCGTAAATGCTGATGCCGTTCGCGCTTGTTTCGGCGGCGCGGACGGAGTTCGGGATGTGTTCCGCAAACACCTTGATATTGCCCCCATACACGCCTTCAATCGTGCCGATAACTTCCCGCGTTAGCCGTGAACGGCGGTCAACCATCGTCAATAGTATGCCGTCGATTTTGAGCGAGGGGTTGATTTGCCGCCGAATCTGCGCCACAGATTTCAGCAAAAGCTCCAAACCGAGCGCGTCAAGGAATTTCGGCGCAACGGGGATAATAACCGAATCGGCGGCGGCGAGGGCGTTGATTGTCAGCAAATCGAGCGTCGGCGCGGTGTCGATAATGATGTAGTCATAAAGCGGCTTCACCATTTCGACGTACTGCCGAATGACCGTTTCGCGCCCAATCAACGGCGCGAGAGCGAGTTCAATGCCCGTCAAGCTGCTGTGTGCGGGCATGAAGTCCACGCCCTCGTTATGACGCAGTATGCCCGTTTTCGGGTCTATCGCCCGTTCGTTGATTATTTCCATCATCACGGTGGCGAGCGTGGTTGCGAGTTTATCCGGCTTTTCCGCGCCGAGACTGACCGTAAGCGAGTGTTGGCTGTCCGCGTCCACGCATAAGACGCGCTTCCCCGCCCGTGCCAGCCCGAAACCAAGACTTACTGCGGTCATCGTCTTGCCAACGCCGCCTTTTCGTGCGCCCACAAAGATAGTTTTGCCCATACGAATCCTCCTGTTTTCGTTGGGGCGATTTTTAGTCTTTATATAACGTTTCTCTTTTTAGGTCGTCCAAATCGTCCCCTATTTTGATTTAATATCATAGCGGCCACGAGCCGCCGACACCCCGCAAACCCTGTGTTTATCAGGCTTTGCAAGGTTTAGTCTTATTATATCATAGGGGGATTTGAGCCGTTTGGGGCGCAATAACGCCATGGTTTAATTCTACACCGAGATGTTTTTCCCCGACAACGATGTCCGGCTGATTGCCATTAACGACAGCATTGATACCGGCATGGGTGAAAATGAAATTATGGCATTTAAGTCGGTTATCAATCACGACAAACGCATGAATTGAATTTTGCACAAATTTACCTCTGATTTTTTGTATAATAAGCTATTTTGTGGCAAACGCAACATAGTAAAAAGTCTATTAATAATCATTGGCATTTGAAAAAAGAAGAGTTAAAAGTAATTTATACCAAAATTCTTCTTGCATTTATGTTTGTTTTTTTGTTCATGCGTTTGTCGTGTCAAATATCCCACGACATGAAAAATTTATAAATTGCTGTTGACAATATTAAAAAAAAAGCTTATTATAATTTTATCGCTGGGGGCGCACGCGTAAGCGGGCTGAGATAGTACCCTTTGAACCTGATTCGGCTAAAACCGACGTAGGGAAGCGCAAGCCTTCTTTATGAAACGTCTGCTGGCGAAATTTTTAAAGGAGGTTTTTGTTATGTTTGAAGAATTTTTCGGAGGTCCTTACGGACAAGCATTAGCTGCTGCGGCAGCACTTATATGTTTGTTAGCAATAGCAGGTGTTTTTTACCGAAAAAAAATATCTACAAAAGTATTGACGCAAACAGCGGCATGCCTTGCAATAGCAACTATACTTTCATATGTAAAATTTTCGTTTCCGCAAGGTGGGTCTATAACACTTTGCAGCATGTTTTTTGTATCACTTGTCGGATTTTTGTTTGGACCGGCAGCAGGAATTATCGGCGGAGCGGCTTACGGACTTTTGCAATTTGCAATAGAACCTGCGGCTTACTATCCGGCGCAAGTGTTTCTTGATTATCCGATAGCTTTTGGTATGCTTGGTTTAAGCGGATTTTTTTCAAAAACAAAATTTGTTCAGACAGGTTTTATTGTCGCAGCTTTGGCACGTGGGGTTGTTTCAACACTTTCAGGGATATTGTTTTTTGCGGAATACGCTCCGGAAGGACAAAGTGTCTTTGCCTACTCATTTATATACAACTTTGGTTACATATTTCCCGAAGTTGTGCTTACAACAGTAATTTTGTTTATCCCGTCTGTCAAAGAAGCTGTTCTCAGAGTGGCGGGAATCGAACGCAAGCTTGTCTGATAAAACAAAAAGACCGTGAAATTAAATTTCACGGTCTTTTTGGTATTGCAATATGATTTGTATCGGTTATCAAGGTGAACGACTATAATTCACTATATTTCAAATTTCGTATAAGAACCAACAGCCTGTCCAACTCTGCCGGAGAATAAAATTCAATTTCAATTTTACCGCGGTTATTTTTTTCCGCTATGTTTACTTTGGTACCTAAAACTGTACGCAGGTCACTTTCCGCCGCAACAACATAAGAAGATTTTTCACGCACATGTTTTTGTTTTTCTTCTTTTGGAATACTGTTAATATAATCATTTACAAGACGTTCCGTTTCGCGGACACTAAGTCCTTCTTCGATAATTTTCTCAGCGAAGTTAAGTTGTGTCGCATTGTCGCGGACAGATACAAGCGTGCGTGCATGCCCCATTGAAAGACGTCCGTCCTGAACAAAACGCCTTACAGGCTCTGACAAGCTTAACAATCTCAAAGAATTTGCGATATGAGAACGGCTCTTGCCGACACGCTCCGAAAGCTGCTCTTGAGTAAAAGCATATTCTTCAATCAGCCTCTGATAGCAAAATGCCTCTTCAAGAGGATTAAGGTCTGTACGCTGAATATTTTCAATCAAGGCGGCTTCTATTGTTTCGATGTCGGAATAATCTTTGACAATTGCAGGTACTGTCGAAAGTCCTGCAATTCGTGCGGCTCTCCAACGGCGTTCGCCGGCAATTATTGAGTAATACGCACCTTTCTGCTTTAGTATAATCGGCTGAATTATGCCTATTGACTTTATTGACTCGGCAAGCTCATGCAATTTTTCCTCATCAAAGATACGTCTTGGCTGGGAGTCACTCGGCTCAATTTTCAAGACGTCTACATCAATGACGGCAGTACCTTCCGGCACAGGAGCATAATCATCGTCATCTATTGTAGCGGAAAAAAACGCTTCCAGTCCCTTGCCCAATCCTTTTCTTACTGCCAAAATGAATCCCCCTCCTATATATAACACAAAATCTTATTCATAACAGCGCGTATTTTTCATTATTAGTGATTACTTCTTTTGCCAAAAGAATGTAGGCTTCCGCGCCTTTGGATTTTGGGTCGTAAAGAGTAATAGGCATACCGTGACTTGGTGCCTCGCTTAGGCGGACGTTTCTCGGTATAATACTTCGGTATGTATCACGCGGGAGATGTTTTTTCACTTCTTCTACAACCTGAAGCGAAAGATTTGTTCTTGAATCATACATTGTGAACACAACCCCCTCAATTTCAAGAGAAGGGTTTAGTCTTTTTTTGACAAGGTTTATTGTGTGAAGAAGCTGTGAAAGCCCTTCCAATGCGTAAAACTCACACTGAATCGGAACCAAAATACTATCGGCGGCGGTAAGGGCGTTAATTGTTAAAATATTAAGTGATGGAGGGCAATCGATAATCATATAATCATATAGGTACTTTCTATCCCGCAAGATATTTTTCAAAAGGAATTCGCGCCGGTCATAGCCGATTAGTTCTATTTCCGCGCCGGCAAGCTCTACATTTGAGGGCAAAGCAGAAAGACAATCTATGTTTGTTGCCATTTTTGTATCTTCAAAATGACATTCTCCAAGCAACATTTCATATACGGTGTGTTTAAGGGCGTGTTTATTTATGCCAAGTCCGCTTGTTGTGTTGCCTTGAGGGTCAATGTCAATTGTCACCGTATTTTTGCCTGATTGCGCAAGACACGCCGACAAGTTGACTGCGGTTGTTGTTTTGCCGACACCGCCCTTCTGGTTTGCGACTGCTATAATTTTACCCATAAAATTCCTCTTCTCAAAGACCTAAAAAGTTTCATTATACAACGGAATATGCCCCTTTTACAATAAACCAGCAGTCAGTAACAGCAATAATGCCGCGTCCGTCGCTCCGCGGAACTATAATCAAATGATTTACAGGCACATTTTGTCCGTTAAGTAAGTCAACGCCGTCTGTAAAGTCGGACAGTCCGTTTTCGCCGGTAATAAAAGCTTTTGCCGTACCGCTCCTAAGCGCAAATTCTGTGCCGCCGTCAAGAGTTATTGTTTGCCCTGCCTGAATAAACCCCGGCTCAAATTCTTCTTTGCTGCCGCCCTGCGTAATCAAACCCTCTACCTTTGCCAAAAGTTCGCTGACGATTTCGGCTTTTTGAGTTTCGGTCAGTGAAGCGGAAGGTGTGCCTGTTGCTCCGACGCTTGAACCAGCAAGACGGAGAATTTCATTAAATTTTGTATCAACATAACTTTTCGTTGCGAGCGGGTCTGTTGCGTCGCCTGCCTGAGCAAAACTTTTGTGAGGGAGCGAAAACGCCAAAACCCCTCCTAAAACTAATGTTGCGGCAATTACCGCATACGCCTTTTTGTTCATGTTTGCCCCTTTATATCCTTATAAACGCCTTGTGCAACAAGTTTAGCAATTGAATCTTTAACTGTTTGCGCATCATCTTTGTGAGTGACGCCAAGCCAAGATTCA
>JAISHX010000187.1 GCA_031262335.1 Clostridiales bacterium | reverse complement strand
CCGCCACTAAGTATTATTGCTAATACTTCGTTCGACTTGCATGTGTTAGGCACGCCGCCAGCGTTCATCCTGAGCCAGGATCAAACTCTCTTGTTTAATCTTTTATATTTTACTCACCTAAGACGATGAGTTAATATGCTCAAGCTTTTTGTTATCCGTCTTACTTTTTTTATTTCTGGAATTTGGGTTTTTTGGTTTATTTCTCTCTATTCAGTTTTCAACGCTCTTATCATTTTTTGCTTTTCTTGCTTTGTTTCTTTTTTGCTTTTTTGTACTTTTTTGTCACCGTTTCCGGCAACGTTTTATATATTACCACACGCCTTTTTCTTTGTCAACACTTTTTTTAAAAATTTTTAAAAAATTTTTTTCACCGCGTAAATTGCTAAAAAGGGGCGAAATGTGTTAGAATAAAACGATGATTTTATTCTGTGGAGGTTTTTATGACAAAACATATTTTTGTAACAGGCGGAGTTGTGTCGGGTTTAGGCAAAGGGATAACAGCTTCCGCGCTTGGCAGACTTTTAAAAGAACGCGGTCTTGCTGTTGCGGCACAAAAAATTGACCCGTATGTAAATATTGACCCGGGAACAATGAGTCCATATCAGCACGGAGAAGTTTTTGTAACAGAGGACGGCGCGGAAACAGACCTTGACCTTGGACATTATGAACGCTTTATAGATGAAGATTTAACAAAACTTTCTACAATAACTACAGGACGCGTTTATTGGAACGTTCTGACAGCGGAACGCAGCGGCGCATATCTTGGCGAAACTGTTCAGGTAATTCCGCATGTTACCAATGAAATAAAACGGCTCGTTTATGCCGCGTCAGAAGGGAAAGATGTTCTTATTACAGAAATCGGCGGTACTGTAGGTGATATTGAAAGCCAGCCTTTTCTTGAAGCAATCAGACAAATTTCGCTTGAAAGAGGACGCGAAAACTGTCTTTTTGTTCATGTTACGCTTGTTCCTTATCTTGCCGGTTCTGAAGAATACAAAACAAAGCCAACTCAACATTCAGTTAAAGAGCTGCGTAATATAGGAATCCTTCCAAATATAATTGTTTTGCGTTGCGATGGCGAAATGGATTCGGCAATGGTTGCTAAAATAGCACTTTTCTGTAACGTTAAAACCGACTGCGTCATAAAAAACAAAACAGTTTCTACATTATATGAAGTTCCTATTGACCTTGAAGAACAAAATTTTTCGGATGTTGTTTGCCGCGAACTTGGTATACACACACCAAAGCCGAATCTTCACAAATGGAATGAGATGGTTGAAAAAATTAAAAACAGACAGGAAACAGTTAATATTGCTCTTGTAGGAAAATATGTTCGGCTTCATGACGCATATCTTTCGGTTATTGAGGCTCTCAATCATGGCGGCTTTGAAAACGGTGTGAAAGTTTGCATAAAATGGATTGATTCCGAAAAATTAACGCCCGAAACTGTTTCCAAAAAATTGCAAGGTATTGACGGCATTATTATTCCCGGGGGATTCGGTGGCAGAGGTGTTGCCGGAATGGTTGAAGCTGTGAAGTTTGCCCGTGAAAATAAAATTCCGTTTTTCGGGATTTGTCTTGGACTTCAGATTGCGGTTATAGAGTACGCGAGAAACGTGTGCGGTATTTCTGACGCCGATTCTTATGAATTTAATGATTCAAGTAAAAACCTTGTAATAAATTATATGCCCGGTCAGCACGACGACTTGGATAAAGGCGGCACTATGCGTTTGGGAAAATATCCTTGCAGAACCAAAGAAAATTCGACACTCCGCCGTGCTTATGGTGTTGAACTAATATCGGAACGCCACCGCCACCGTTTTGAATACATAAATGACTTCAGACAAACGCTTGAATCGGCGGGGCTTATTGTAAGCGGCGAATCTCCGGACGGGAATATTGTTGAAGCGGTTGAAATTCAATCTCACGAATTTTTTGTCGGAGTACAGTTTCATCCGGAATTTAAAAGCCGTCCGAATCGTCCGCACCCGCTTTTTTCCGCCTTTATCAAGGCAGCCGCAAAAAAATGGGCAAAATGAAAATCATAGACATTTCACAGCCGCTGTTCGGTTCAAAAGTCTATCCTGGCGACACCGCTCCGAGTTTTAAGCGAGTGAAAAATGTTGCAACAGATAAATATAATCTGACCGACATTTCGCTCTGTGTCCACAACGGAACGCACATTGACGCACCACTTCATTTTATTGAAAACGGCAATGGTGTTGGCGAGATTTCGCTTGATGTTTTTTACGGAAAGTGTGTTGTCAAAAAGTGGGACGGAGAAATTCCGACCGACTGCGAAAGGTTGCTCATCAAGGGCGATTATGTTGTCACGGAAAGCGATGCGGAGTTGATTGCGAAAAGTAGTGTTAGATTGGTTGGTGTTGAAAGTCAAAGCATCGGCAACCCCGAAAAGCCTATGCCCGTGCATTTGATTTTGCTAAACGCTGGTATAATCTTGCTTGAGGGACTTGTTTTGGACAGAGTTGAGTGCGGTAAATATACGCTTTCTGCGTTTCCGTTGAATTTAGGAAACTGCGACGGTTCGCCGGTGCGGGCGGTGTTGGTGGAATGTGAATAAGTCAGCAAATTTTCAATCCGCAAAAAAATGATATTTCTTTATTGACATTAAAATATAAAAGTGGTAAAATTCTTTTCGTGTGACGACGGAACAAAGTATCTTATTAAGGAGGTATAGCATTGCCGACAGTTAACCAGTTAGTTAAAAACGGCAGGAGCGACAAGATTAAAAAATCAACCGCACCTGCACTTAATAAAGGGCTTAATACGCTCCATAAAAAGCGTACAAATGCTCATGCACCGCAAAAACGCGGCGTTTGCACTACCGTTAAGGCAGATAAGCCTAAAAAGCCAAATTCTGCACTCCGTAAATTTGCAAGAGTTCGTCTTTCAAACGGAATCGAAGTAACGGCTTATATCCCGGGTGAAGGTCATAACCTTCAGGAACACAGCGTTGTTCTTATACGCGGCGGAAGAGTCCGTGATTTGCCCGGTGTAAGGTATCATATACTCAGAGGTACTCTTGATGCCGCAGGCGTTGCAAAAAGAAAACAGGCGCGTTCCAAATACGGCGCAAAACGTGCCAAAGCCGCAACCGGCAAGAAATAATTCATGCAGTTAAACCGAATGCCTCTGTACGATGTGCTGTCATACCGTCGTCAGGAACGTACAAAGGCATGTGCGTCCGCTTTCGCAATAATTCAGAAAACGGATGAGTACCGAATTTTATGCAGGAGGGAAGAATCGTGCCGAGAAAAGGTCATGTTCCAAAGAGAGATGTATTAGCCGACCCAAAGTACAATTCAAAAGTAATAACAAGACTAATAAATGTCGTTATGCTTGACGGCAAAAAAAGTATAGCCCAAAATATCGTTTACGGCGCACTTGATAAAGTTTCGGAAAAGCGTGGTGCAGATGCGCTTGAATCGTTTGAATCTGCTCTCGCAAACCTTATGCCTCTGCTTGAGGTAAAGGCGCGTCGTGTTGGCGGCGCAACATATCAGGTGCCTATTGATATTCGTCCTGACAGAAGACAGACGCTTGCACTCAGATGGCTTGTGACTTATTCACGCCGCCGCAGTGAGCGTACTATGACTGATAGATTGGCGAATGAGATTCTTGACGCTTTAAGCTCAACAGGCGGCGCGTTCAAGAAAAAAGAAGAAGTCCATAAAATGGCGGAAGCTAACAAGGCGTTCTCCCATTATAAATGGTAAACGGAGGTCTGTTTTAATTGTCCACACGAGCTTTCCCGCTTGAGAAAACGCGCAATATAGGTATTATGGCGCATATCGACGCGGGCAAAACAACGCTTACAGAAAGAATCCTTTATTATACCGGCAGAACGTATAAAATTGGTGAAGTCCATGA
>JAISHX010000184.1 GCA_031262335.1 Clostridiales bacterium | reverse complement strand
CTTAAAGTTATGCCTTTTTTAATAGCAAATTGCATCTCTTCAGCACAAACATTATTAGGAATAAAGAAAATATCGTCCGGAGAAAATCCGGCTTCAAGACCGGCTTCGATTTCTCCTACACTCATTGCATCTGCACAAACACCTTCCGAACGTGCAATTTGTAAAATAGCTAAATTTGTATTCGCCTTTACCGAATAATTCACTTTAAAGTTTTTGTATTTACACAATCCTACCATTTGACGACAGCGTTCACGTAAAATATCCTCATTATATACATAAAGGGGACTGCCATATTTTTTAACCAAATCTATTGGTTGCAAACCCTTAAAAAACTCCATTGATTCCTCCGCTACTCCAAATTTTTTAATCTACCGTTTTCTGCACTTTCTTTATCGTCAGGTACATTTCTTTTTAAAATCTTTAGCTCTTTTGAGGCGTACATTCCTATGTTTAATTCTCCTGAATTTTTATTTGTCCTTACCGCGACTTTAACAAGTTGCCTTAGAACGCTTGTTGAGAGAACTTCACCATCTCCGTCTGGTGTTCTGACTATGTCGCCTTCGCTCGGCATACCGCGGTTAAGAAACTCATAGACGCTTTCTTCATATTTAAGGCAACACATAAGTCTGCCGCATACTCCGGAAATTTTTGTCGGGTTAAGTGACAAATTCTGTTCTTTAGCCATTTTTATTGAAACAGGCTGAAAATCTTCTAAAAAGTTTGAACAGCATAAACTTCTGCCGCAAATGCCGACGCCATTAAGAAGTTTTGCCTCGTCACGCACTCCTATTTGACGTAACTCTATTCTCATGCGGAATGTCGCTGCAAGTTCTTTGACAAGCTCACGGAAATCAATTCTTCCGTCTGCCGTAAAATAAAAAACTATTTTAGTCATATCAAAAGTTACTTCGACATCAACAAGTTTCATTTTAAGACCATGATTGGCGATTCTTTCTTCGCATATTTCCAGAGCATCATGTTCAAACTGCTTATTCATTTCGCGTTTCAGATAATCCTCTTCACTTGCCGGACGGATTATTTTTCTAAGCGGCTGTATAATTTCTGTTGTGGGTACAATCCTGTTGCTTTCTTCAACATTGCCAAGCTCTATTCCGCGAGATGTTTCAACAATAACACCTTGCCCGCACTCAAACTGCTGTTCTTCAGGGTCAAAATAATAAATCCTGCCTGCTTGTTTAAATCTGACACCTATTATTTCGGTTGTTTCGCCATCTCCGGAATTAAGAAAAGCTTGTTTTGAAGCTTCTAAAAACTCCAAATATTCTAAATTTGTAGTTTCGACAGCAGGTTTTTTTTCTTCTATATGAATTGGTTGATTTACTTTTTTGTCCTGCTTTTTAGGCGGGTTCTTTTTGTTACCTTTCATACAAAGTTCCTTTCAAATTGACGGGTATCGCATTGCGCGTCCCATACATTAAGCAGCATGGTTTCTACTGTAAGTAAAAAGTTTACATTTGCGTCAATCAAACGCCTTGCACGGATAATCGCATTTATTTCTCTGTTGCCGGAGTATTGTTCGGCAGCACGTTTTATTTCATCCGTCAAATCTGTCTGAATAATAAGTTCTTCGTTGCCTGTTGAGTAAAAAACGGCGACATCACGAAACCACAATGCCGCAATATCAAGCACATCATTTATATTTTCCTTATATTTTTCAAGTTCCTTTGCTGACAGAAGAATTTCTGCCGCCGATTGGCTTGCAAGATTGCGTAGCATCTGAATAATGCTCTCCCTCATCAGAAGAAAGTTTTCATCATTAGCAATCCTAAGAGCATGTCCAACACTTCCGCCTGAATATACCGCACAAAGAATCGCGCTATGTTCAGGCAAGCCTTTTTTTATAAGGAAATCAGAAATTTCTTTAAAATTTACCGATTTAAGTCTATATACTACAGCCCGGGAAACAATCGTTGCCATAAGCGATTTTGAATTTTTCGCCACAATTATAAAGACACAATAATCAGGCGGTTCTTCCAAAGTTTTTAAAAAAACGGTTTGCGCTCCAACAGTAAACCCGTATTTTGCCTCATCTATAATAAAAACTTTGTGTTTGTACATATAGGGACGCGTAGCCGCACCAATTATTACTTGCTGGCGAATATCATCTGCTCCTATTGATTTTGTTTCGGCAGGTTTAACAAATATAAAGTCAGGATTATTGCCGCTTTCAAACATCTTACAGGATGTACATTTTCCGCACGAGTCATCGTCATCATTGCGGCTTTTGCAAAGGAGAGCCTTTGCAAAAGCCTTTGCAAGGAATCCGCTGCCGCCGCCATCAAAAACATATGCGTGATGCGGAAAATGCACGGTAGATTTAAGGCTGTTTACGATATTTTCATTGCCGATTATTTCGGAAAACGCACTCATATAAGCAAATCCATTAAAAGTCCTGTTATTTCTCCCGTTTTGTCTAAAATGGCAATATTGTCTTTTTCTGTTTTAAGCAGTTCTTGCGCCAAGTCGTCCAAATCTTGGTTAATTACTCTTACAAGGCTGTAGACCATATGCCTGCCGCGCCTGTTTATATAATTTTCGCGGGAAAATTTATAAGAGTTTGTAACAATTTCATTTACAAAATCACCAATCAATGCTCTGTATGCACGCATATCCCGAATATCCATATGCTTGGCAATTTTTTCGCCCTGCGCGGCTATTTCATTCATTAAAGAGTTAAGCCGTTCAGACAAGTTTGTGTCATTCAGACGGCGCAACGCAAAGCGGAAGTCCTCTGCGGGAGGCTCACGCACAGCAGTTTTTTGAGCCGCCTGCTGTGTTTTATTCAAGTCGGTAACTTTAATTTCTGTCATACTTTTTTAAATTCTTCAACGTTAAGGACAAAAATTGTCGCTCCGCCGACTGTTACCTCAACGGGAAGCGGAACATAACTTTCGGAAACATTTATGTGTCCCGCACTTATACTTGTAATTTGCTTGCGTGCGCGACACTTTTTCTCTATAATTTCCAATAATCCGTTGACACGTTCGGATTCAACGCCGCAAATCAACGTTGTATTTCCCGAACGTAAAAATCCTCCGGTGCTTGCAAGTTTTGTTGCGCTGTATCCCTTTTCTGCCAATTCGTCCATAACGTGAAAAGCATCTTCATCATTTATTACCGCCATAACAAGTTTCATAGAAAAACCCCCTATGATTTAAATGATTTTTAATTTCAGCGAATATTTCGTCAATTTCTTTAGTCGCATCAATAATACAGAACCTTTCCGGCTCTGAGTTTGCCATACGAACATATTCTTCCCGTACATGGTAAAAAAAATCAAGTTTTTCAGATTCTATTCTGTCCGGTGAACACTCGGCAAAACGCCGAGCCAGAGCATCTTGCGGCAGTATATCAAGTAAAAACGTAACATCAGGCAAAAGACCGCCTGTTGTCAGTTCATTTATATATGCCGTTCCAATTCCGCGTCCCGCACCCTGATAAGCGATACCGGAGTCGGCAAATCTGTCAGAAATAACAATTACACCCGATTCAAGTGCCGGCACTATCACTTCCTGTACATGCTGTGCCCTTGCCGCCGAAAACAACAGTAATTCTGTAAGCGGAAATATTTTCATTTCGTTCGACTTCAGAACATTTCTTATAAACTCTCCGATAGGAGTTCCGCCGGGTTCATGCGTAAGCAAGCATTTAATCCCTGACGCACAAAAACATTCATATAATAGTTTAGCCTGCGTTGTCTTGCCGCAACCGTCCAACCCTTCAAAAGTTATAAACAAAGTTACTTCCTCGTTTCCTTATGGGATAATTATATAATGTTTTCTCCGCGCTGTCAATAATCAGACGTTGTTGTTATTACAATGTCTGTTATATTGTTTGCATTGCTTTAAGCGTGATTGCACATTCGGTACGTTTACGCTGAAGGCGGCAGCCAATGTCATATACCCCGAAAATATCTCCGCTTGCAGTAAAAGCATTAGCGGCACAGCCGCCGCTGCAATAAAATTTCGCAAAACAGTCCTCACAGCTTTTTTTTGCATAGACGTTGCACGATAAAAAGTTTTTATAAATATCTTTAGAGGTTATACCCGTTGAAAGTGTTCCGATGAGAAATTCTTTTTTTCCGGTAAACTGGTGACACGGATAAAGCTCGCCTGAAGCTGTTACCGACAAATATTCCCCGCCTGCTCCGCAACCGGAAATCCGTTTTACTATACAGGGACCTCCTTCTAAATCAATCATAAAATGAAAGAAAGTCAAAGGATTCCCTGCTTTTTCTCTCTCGGCAATAAAATCCACAAGCCGGTCATATTGTTCAAAAATTGCAGGAACATCCTCTTGACGTATTGAATAAGGACTTTCGTCTGAACAAACAACAGGCTCAACAGAAATATTATTAAAACCGCAGTTTGCAAGATGAATTACATCATTTGCAAAATCTAAATTCTCCCGTGTAAAAGTCCCGCGTACATAATAATTTTTCCCGTCACGGCTTTCGGCGGCTTTTTTAAATTTTGGAACTATAATATCATATGTTCCTTTTCCGGAAATCGTTTTCCGCATATTGTCATTGACGTTTTGACGACCGTCTATACTAAGTACAAGATTATACATTTCTTTGTTAATAAATTCCAATTTATCTTCATCTAACAATAATCCGTTTGTCGTCAGCGTAAACCGAACATTTTTATTATGCTTTGTTTCTTCAGAACGCGCATAAGCAACAATTTTTTTAATTACTTCAAAGTTCATAAGCGGTTCTCCGCCGAAAAAATCAACCTCTAAGTTTTTTCTGTTGCCTGAATTAGCAAATAAAAAGTCAATTGCCGCTTTGCCTGTTTCAAAAGTCATCAGGGAACGTTCGCCGCTGTACTCTCCTTCTCCGGCAAAACAATATGAACATTTCATATTGCAGTTTTGCGCTACAAGCAGACACAAAGCCTTGACTACAGGTTGTCTTTTCTGCGAATAACTATCGGCAATGTTTTTATAATTATCTTCAGAGAAAAGGACGTTATTTGAAACTAAATTACTTATTTCCGAATACGCCTCTATTGTTTTTTCTGTATTTCCAAATTTATCTGTAATTTCGTCTTTTGAACAAACCTGATAAAAGTCAAGCATATCGTAAACCAAGTCAGATACAATATGAATTGCACCGCTGTTTACGTCAATGACTATATTAAGTCCTTTTTGTTTATACTTGTGTATCATCTTTTCCTCCGGACATAAAAAATCGGGCGGGAATAAACCCCGCCCCTCTTTTTATAAGTTTTATTTCTTCTCACAAGTTTGATTGGCGACTGTACATGAAGTCTTGCAAGCGGACTGGCATGAAGTCTGACATTCGCCGCAACCACCGCCGACTGTCGCCGTCAAAAGTTTTGTATTAAGGGTTTTAATCTGATTCATTTTCTCCTCCTTTTTATGTAGGTACATTAAGTTTTTTTAGTGTATCACAATCTTTTGCAATTTTCAACAATTATTTTTTATGAAAGTTAATTCCAATTACACCGCCCAGTCCGCCGCCGGCAACGCAAAGAACAAATAACGCTACTGTACGCATATCAAGAGCAAAATTTTCAGTTGCCCAAATACCTATACAGACAAGAATAATTGAATACAATAATCCGCCTGCCATTCCCCATAACCAACCTTTTGTTTCCGCACCGCGGCTTGCGTCAAATCCGGCGACAGCCGCCGATAATATTGATGTTATCGTAACGATAACAGGAACAGAGCTTTCGCTCATATCCGTATACGTCAGGGCAAGAGCGCAGGCAATAAAAGCCGCGCATGAAATTGCGTACCCGATAAGTACACCCGTCACAACGGACAAAAACCGCCCTTTTGTATCTGTCGGAGAGGTCATGCTTTCGATTTTCATAATTTGTCCTCCTTATAAAGTTCTTTTATTAAAATGTACGGGCGTTCACTAAAAAATATAACCTTGCTTTTTACTGAAAAACGACTATAATTGTTTGTATAGTGAGTTAAATTAACAAATAACCAAGTTAACTGAATATAAGAACTTTCACGATTGGAGAGAAAATGTATGAACAGTAAATTTTTTAAAAAAAACCGAGATAATTTAGCTGAAAGATTTGATAAAAACAGTTTATTTGTAATTTTTGCAGGTTTCGCACCGTTTAGACGCGGCGACGAACTTTATGAGTTTACTCCGCAAAGAAATTTTTATTACCTGACAGGGCTTGATAATCCTAATATAATTTTTTCTTTATACAAAGATAACAACGGCAAAATAACCGAAAAACTTTTCCTTGAACGTTTTGATGAAGTTGAAGCAAAATGGGTTGGCGAAGTTATTCAAAAAGAGGAAGCAAAAGAAAAAAGCGGAATAGGCGAGTTTGGATTTATTGACGAATTTGAATCATATGCCTCAAAAATTTTATTTGACAAGATGCCGACAGTGTGTTTTGACTTGGAAAACAGAACATTTTATGCGCCGCTCACTCCTGACGTTGCTTTTGCGAACAAATTAAAAGAGCGTTTTCCCGCACTTACAATAAAAGATGTGCGTTCGGATTTTGCTTGGCTCCGCGCAGTAAAATCTCCTGAAGAGATTGAAGAAATAAAATCCGCAATATCAATAACAAATGAAGGCATATCTTCAATGATGAAAAACGCTTTCAATGAAATGTACGAATATGAGGCGGAAGCATACTTTGACTTTGAATTAAAAAGGCGCGGAGCGGAGTATGCGTTTAAATCAATCGTAGCGTCCGGCAAAAATGCCACTATACTTCATTATGTTAATAACAATACAAAGTCAAGCAACGGAGATTTGCTTTTGTGTGATGTTGGTGCGGCGCACGGTTTTTATAGCTCTGATATTACGCGTACTTTTCCTATTTCGGGTAAATTTTCCGAAAGACAAAAACAAATTTA
>JAISHX010000158.1 GCA_031262335.1 Clostridiales bacterium | reverse complement strand
GAGTACGTTGTTCTTGACAAAGCCGAAAACATGGGCATTAAAATCATGGACAAGATTGCACTGTTTGCTAAAGAAATTGATTAGGTTTAAACCGCGGGGCGTTGCCCCACACCCTATTTCTTTCTTATTAAAGAAGAAAGAAACAAAGAAGATAACTTTTTCAGACGGAAAGTGACCGTGAATTTACACTTGCTTTCTGTCTGAAAAATGAAGGGATTCCAAAGAGATAAAAGGTAAGTTATAATGTGTAGAGGTCAGATAATGGAGCATATTTCACAAAATATAGCTGAAATACAGCAGCGAATAGCTAACGCGGCAAAAAAAGCAAACCGTGCCGCAAATGAAATTACGCTTGTTGCGGTGTCGAAAACTATTCCGGCAGAATATGCCGCAGAAGCGCATAGATGTGGTATCTCCAATTTAGGAGAAAATAAAACGGCGGAACTTATTTCCAAAAAAGCTTTGTTGCCGTCAGAAATTAAATGGCATATGTTAGGACATTTGCAAACAAATAAGGTTAGGAAAATTGTAGGCGAGTGCGGACTGATTCATTCTCTGGATAGTTTGCGTCTTGCGGAGCAAATTAACCGTGTGTCGTTAGAAAAAAATGTAATTACAGAGTGTCTTGTCGAAATAAACATTGGGGAAGAACCGCAAAAATTCGGAATATCTCCAAAAAATACCGAAAATTTTATACAAAAAGTAGCTTGTTTTTCTAATATTCTCATAAGAGGATTGATGTGTGTGGCTCCAGTGTCGCATTTTGGCGAAAGCAATCGAAATTTTTTTGCCATGATGCGAAAACTTTTTATTGACATACAGAAGAATAAGTTAGATAATACTACCATGGATATTTTATCTATGGGAATGAGTCAAGACTTTGAAACGGCAATAGAGGAAGGTTCCAACTGCGTCCGCATTGGAACTGCTTTGTTCGGTAAACGAGAATATGTTTGAGGAAGGGTGATATATATGGGTGTGCTCAGCGAATTATCTGAACGCGCCAAGACTTTTTTGGACAAGTGGAAAGGCGACGTCGAGTACGAAGATTATGAAGGCGATGAAGATTATCAAGAAGTTGATGATGAAGAATACGAGCCTGTTCAAAAAAAGGAAGAGAAACAGAATCATTCACGGACATTTGCCAAAAAAGAGTATGAAATAAAAACCAGCAAACCTAAAACTGTGGATGATGCTCCGGCAATATGTGATTTGATAAGAGCGGGAAAAATCGTTCTTGTTACGATTACTGATGATATTTCCCGTGGAGACGGAGTCCGTATTATGGATGTTTTGAGCGGAGCCGCGTATGCGTTGCACGCAACTGTTCAAAAACTTGATGTAAATAATGTGTTTGCTATTGCACCGGAAGGTTGCAGTATTTCTGAACATAAGTCATCAGCATATGACAGCGATTTGTCGCCTTATGGTATGTCCGGACTGTACTTGCGTATGGGCGGTAAGCGCGCATGAATGCAATCGCTGTTGTGACTGCAATAAATTGGTTTACACGAGTAATTGAGGTTCTGATTTTTGTAAATGTCATTCTGTCATGGATTCCTCCGTTGCGGGCAAGTGTTTTCGGGCGGATTATTTACAGCCTTACTGAGCCTTTACTCTCTCCAATACGGTACTTATTGTCACGCTCGCCGATTTCGCGGTCAATGCCGTTGGATTTTTCTCCGATTATTGCGCTGTTTTTGTTGCAAATACTGTCAACTGCGATAATTTCTATTATTTTGGGATTGTGATGAACAGACAAAATTTACTTAAAGCTTTTCAAACAAAAGATGACAAGTTAATGTTTGCCCGCCTGCTTGATGTCATCGGCAGACGGGACGTTGTCTTTTCCGATTTCATAGACCCTCACCGCGCTGAAATAATTGAGGCTGCTCTTGTGCGGGAAGGGTTTTTTATTTTTAAGTGGGGCGGATTGCCCGTTGCCGAACGGGTTGTTTTGCGAATTTCCGAATTGGAACTTCCTTTTGATGAAGAAAATTTTCCGATTACGCGCATAAAAATAAACAGGCGCGGTTTGGCGCATAAAGATGTTTTGGGTGCGTTTTCATCAGCTTTGGGCGGACGCGACAAAATCGGTGATATTATTGTGCTTGAGGACAGCGCGTTTGCGCTTGTAAAAACGGAGGCGGCAGAAACCGTTTGCCAAATTACAGAAATAGGTCGGCTTGCCGTTTTTTGCGAAAAAACAGATTTTATAAGTTTTGATAGTGAAATAAAGTGCGGTGAACAACTTTCATTCCGCATATCTTCATTGCGTGCGGATTGTGCCGTTGCGTCTGCTTTTGCACTTTCGCGTTCCCAAACGACGGAACTTTTCCGTAAAGGCAGAGTTTTCTTAAATTGGCATCAGGCACAAGATTTGTCGCGTCCGATAAATCAAAATGACAGCATAAGTATCCGCGGAATCGGAAAAATAAAAATCACAGAAATAAATACAGGTAAAAATTCATTTTATATAAAATGTGTTGTCTTCAAAAATTGAAGTTATGAAGGGCGGGTTTTGATGGCTGTATCATT
>JAISHX010000119.1 GCA_031262335.1 Clostridiales bacterium | reverse complement strand
GACCCTGTTGACGAATGGCTTTATGAAATCCGCAAAAGGAACGAAGAGTTTTCGTGGATACATCATTTTGTTGTTTTGATTGATAAATTGCCTATTGGGTTCTGTCAATTTTACGACTGTTACGATGCTAACGGTTTGGAAGATTGGTATGATATAACTACACCAAAAGAGGTTTACTCGCTTGATTATTTAATCGGCGAGGAAGAATTTTTAAACAAAGGTTATGGTAAAGATATTATCAAGCAACTTGAACTGAAAATAATTTCGCTTTGTGGAAAAAAGATTATTGTTAATCCCGATAGCGATAACGAAAAATCAATCGGTGTCCTAAAAGCAAACGGTTTTAATTTAAGCAATGACGGAAAATATTATTATAAAATCTTAGAAGCGGAAATCAAACCGAAAATCTAATATAATTTAGATTTTATTATATTTTTATAAATTTTGAAAGGCAGGTCTGCAATGATTACACGGGAAGATGCGTATTCGCTCCTTTGCGAATATAACAAAGAACCTTTTCATATTCGGCATGCTGAAACACTTGAAGGCGTCATGAGATATTTTGCCGAAAAGCTTGGTTATCATGATGAGGCGGATTTTTGGGCAGTTGTCGGATTGCTGCACGACTTGGATTTTGAAATGTTTCCGGACGAACATTGTGTTAAAACAGCAGAAATTATGCGTCAGCGCGGTTTGCCGGAAAAACTTATTCATGCTGTTGCAAGTCATGGTTGGGGTCTTTGTAATATAGACGCAGAGCCTGTCCATGAAATGGAAAAAATTCTTTTTGCAACTGATGAACTTACAGGTCTGATTTGGGCGGCGGCTCTTATGCGACCGTCAAAAAGCACGCTCGATTTGGAACTGAAATCTGTTAAGAAAAAATATAAGACACCGACTTTTGCGGCAGGATGTTCGCGGGAAGTTATTGAACGCGGCGCAAATATGCTTGGTTGGGAACTTGACTATTTGATTGAGCAGACGATTCTTGCAATGCGTACTCTTGAACATGAATAAAATAACAGACTTACTTGACAACGGCGGATTGAAAGACGTTATTTTTTCCGCACAATATGAAAAAGAACTTTTTATAGAGGCGGACAAGACTCGCCGCGCTGTTTACGGAACAGATGTATATTTACGCGGACTTATTGAGTTTTCTAATTACTGCAAAAACGACTGTCTTTATTGCGGAATCAGAAACAGCAATAAAAATTTGAAACGATACCGCCTTTCTCCGGAAGAAATTGTTTCATGCTGTGAAAACGGCTATAAATTAGGATTCAGAACATTTGTTCTGCAAAGCGGAGAGGACAGTTTTTTTACCGATAAAATTATATGCGGAATCGTTGCTTCAATAAAAGAAAAATTTTCCGATTGCGCGGTTACACTTTCCGTCGGCGAAAAAACAAAAGAAACTTACCGGAGTTTTTTTTCCGCCGGAGCTGACAGATACCTGCTTAGGCATGAAACAGCCAATGAAGAACATTACAGAAAACTTCACCCGCAATATATGAAATTATCCGAAAGAAAACAATGCCTTTTTGACCTGAAAGAAATAGGTTTTCAAGTCGGAGCGGGATTTATGGTCGGCTCGCCGTACCAAACTCAAGAAAATATTATCGAAGATTTAATTTTTTTACGCAAACTTAATCCTGATATGATTGGCATTGGTCCTTTTATCAATCACGCCGACACACCGTTTGCAAGTTTTCCAAACGGAAGTCTTGAAGTTACATTACGTTTAATTGCCGTTTTACGTTTATTGTTTCCGTTTGCGCTGATTCCGGCAACGACTGCGCTTGGTACTATTGCGCATAACGGGCGTGAACTTGGTTTAAAAGCCGGCGCAAACGTTGTTATGCCAAACCTTTCTCCGACGGAAATACGCAAGCTTTATTCTTTATATGACAATAAAATATGCACGGGGGACGAAGCGGCGGAATGTCGCCGCTGTATTGAACACAGAATAATCAAGGCGGGATACAACGCCGCCGTATCAAGAGGGGATTCTAAACTGTGGACGAAATCACAGAACAAAAATACAACAGACTGAAGGAATATATAAAAAGTCTTGAAAGTGTTGCTATTGCGTTTTCCGGCGGAGTTGATTCCACATTGCTGTTGTTTGCGGCAAAAGAAGTTTTGGGGCAAAAGGCTGTTGCGATAACGGCGCGGTCATGCTCTTTTCCGGAACGTGAACTCAATGCCGCAAAAGCTTTCTGTGCGGCGAATGACATAAAACATATTATTTTTAAGTCCGAGGAGTTGCTTGTTGAAGGGTTTGCGCAAAATCCGAAAAACAGATGCTATCTTTGCAAGAAAGAACTTTTCTCACGCTTATCGGAAATTGCAAAAAGCGAAAAACTTGCATATGTAGCGGAAGGTTCAAATACGGACGATGAAGGCGATTACCGTCCGGGACGCATTGCCGTTGCGGAACTGAACATAAAAAGTCCTCTGCTTGAGGCGGGACTTTGCAAAAAAGAGATTCGGGAAATTTCAAAGCATTTGAATCTTCCAACATGGAATAAACAGTCATTTGCCTGTCTTGCATCAAGGTTTCCTTATGGTGAACTAATTACCGCAGAAGCACTTTCGGCAATTGACAAGGCGGAACAACTTCTGTTAGATATGGGGTTTTGCCAAGTCCGTGTACGCCGTCACGCAAATATTGCGCGTATCGAACTTGATAATGAAGGTTTTGCACTCCTTACAAATGAGGCGAAAAGAACATATATTTACGAGAATATGAAAAAACTCGGGTTTACTTATGTTTCGCTTGATTTGTCAGGCTACCGCACCGAAAGCATGAACGAAATTTTATAGGTGGACTATGAAAAAAAGTACACCTACTCCGAAAAATCAAAGAAAACCAAGAGCAACATCAATAAAAGCACCAAGAAAAACAAGAAGAACATCAATAAAAGCACCAAGAAGAACACAGCGTACTCAAAATACGGAAGATTTTAAATCCCCGTTGCGTATTGTTTTAATCGGAATTTTTACAGTAATTGCTTTTTCATACCTTTTGGCAAAAATTCAAATTTTAAAATTAACATACGGCGATGAATACGAACGCAAAGCCGTCGAACAACTTCTTCTTGCAAGCTCAAGTTACAATACAGCATTAAGCCCGAAACGCGGAGAGATTTTAGACAGAAATGACAATGTGATTGTTCACAGTGAAATTTATTACAATATGTTTTTAGATGTGAAAAAACTGACAGAGCGTGCGGAAAAAATGCGTGAAGATGAACAAGAGGACACTTCCGCCGAAAGACAGCACATTGACGTTGTTCAGGAAACTTTAAATATAATTCATTCGATTATAGGTACGCCGATGGAAGTTTTAAATGACGCAATGACTCATACCGATTCAATGTATTATGTTTTTGCCAAAGAAGTTGAACAAGATAAAATCAATCAAATAGAACAACTGCAGGAACAATACGCCGTAAAATCAGATGACGAATATTCGTGGAGTGCTGTACTCCGTGATGTGTACTGGGAATCGTTCAGCAAACGTATTTATGATGACGCAGCAATCGCACCCCAAGTTATCGGTTTTATGCGTGAACAAGAATCGTGGGGAATTGAAGACCGCTACAATGATATTCTTGCAGGTTCTATCGGGCGGCTTTTCCGGTCTTATGCCGGCGGACAGTTTACAACAAACAGGATTCCGCCTGTTCACGGCGCACAAGTCGTTACAACGCTTGACCTTTCTCTTCAAAAATTTGCGGAAAGTATTTGTGAAAAATACGCGGCAGAATATGACTCGCCAAACACCTTGATTATAGTTATGGACCCCGAAACGGGCGAAATACGCGCAATGGCGCAAGCACCTAAATTTTCGGCAGAAGAGCCGATGAATTTAAATTTTATTAACGTTGACAAAGTTCGGGAAGACATTTCTGCAATCACAGACAGCTCCGCACAAGTAACCGCAATGTATAACGATGTATGGAGCAATTTTGCTATTTCACAGACTTTTGAACCCGGTTCTATTTTCAAACCAATTACAGTAGCCGCCGCGCTTGAAGAAGGCATAATTACTCCGAACGACACTTTTATGTGTCCGGGTTACAAAAAATTTAAGTTCGCAAATGAAGAATGGACAATAAAATGCAACCGCGTAACGGGACACGGCTTACAAACCCTTGAAGAATCTATAAGCAATTCGTGCAACGTTGCTTTGATGGATATTGCCGAAAAAATGGGGCGTGATATTTTTTACAAGTATGAAAGAGAATTTGGCTTCGGAGAAAAAACCGGAATAGACCTTCCGCGTGAGCAAAGTGCCGCAACAACACTATTTTCTCTTGCAAATCTAAATACACTTGAGCTTGCGACAAGTTCTTTCGGGCAACGCTTTGAGGTCACGCCGATTCAAATGATGACCGCGTTTTCGGCACTTATAAACGGGGGATATATATATAAGCCGTATGTTGTGTCACAAACCGTTGAAGGCGGTGTAGTTTCACAACAAAACAGAGCCGCTGTTGTCAGGACTGTTATAAGCAAAGAAACGTCCGATTATATGCGTGAGGTTATGCAGAGCGTACTTTTGGCAGAAGGCACAGGCAGTGCTGCTGCTATTGACGGCTATGACATCGGCGGAAAAACAGGCACGGCGGAAAAAGGCGTCAATGTGGAAAGCAGAGGAGAAGTCCCGTACCATCTTTCTTTTATGGGATACCTTCCGGTTGAAAAGCCGGAATTTCTTGTACTCGCGCTTGCAGAAAATGTTCCGTTTGAAAGCTACCAATCAGGCACGACAAGCGTTGCGCCAATGATAAAGGAGGTTTTTCAGTATATTATAGACAATAATGCAATAATGCCTTCCGACGCGTACTTGGCGGCAAATTCATCATCACAGACAGAAGTAGGAAATTACGTCGGCATGAGCCTTGCACAGGCAATAGAAGATATTTATACACGCGGACTTGATGTCAGCTTTGTAACAGCCGCAGGAAGTGTCATAACAAAACAAACGCCTCCTTCCGGAACAGTCGTCAGCAAAGGTGCAGAAGTTGCGCTTGTATTTGAAGA
>JAISHX010000077.1 GCA_031262335.1 Clostridiales bacterium | reverse complement strand
TATTCAAGTTATCGGCTAAAAATATTAACAGCCTTATAAGAAGGCTAAATATTTTTTGGGAGGATATTATGAAAAGGAATATATTGGTCATAATAGCCGCGGTATCGACAGTATGCGCGTTGACGGCGTGTTCGGGACGCGCCATGACAAACAGCGCTTACGATTCAGGCTATGCGTATGACGGACGCGGGTATTATGACGATTACAGAGCCGGGGACGGTTTTTATTCGCGGGAAAACAGAGGGTACGTTGGAAATTACAACGACTTCGCGTATGACGGAAGAATTGTTGACACCGACTATGCCGACAGTACAATGTCCGCTCGACCTACGGCAAGCGCAATGCCGCGAATAACAAATATGCCGCGCGTGACAACCGTTCCGCGGGCAACGAATGTTCCTCAAGCAAGAGCCTATGACCGCAACACTACTTCTAATGACGATATAGTTGTAGATGACGGCGTTTATAGGACAAACGTACGCTAAGAACATATTTCTCGGTCTAAGGAGTATTTTCTTATGTGCGTAATGCAGCGCCGCAAGTAATAATCCTAATTGTTTTGCTGAATAAATAAAGCCGCAAGGGTGCCGAAAATGCACCCTTATTTTTAATCAATACATAGAATATATTTGTAAGTATAATACATTTTATAATTTGTTAAAATCTTTTTAGTTATATCTATTTATATTGGATGTTTTTAACAGGTAAAAAAGTATTGACATAAAAATTTGTTTATTATATACTATTTTTAACATTCAATGTTGAAAATTTTTTCACGGCGGTTATAGTAATTACTGCCGGTATCATATAATTCTTTTATTCGAAAGGTGTATTGAATGACAGTAGGAGAAAAAATAGCAAGTTTACGTAAACGCGCAGGATTAACTCAAGAGGAACTGGCTGCAAAACTCGATTGCGGAATTTCTAAAATTCAATCTATTGAAAAAGATGAAACCGTACCGAGTACAAAATATGTACGCGCAATAAGAAAAGCTTTAGGTTACGGAGATAACGAGCCTATAACAAACGAAGAAGTGCAAGAATTTAGACAAAAAATGGACTTATGGTCAAAAACAATGAAGTTGAAACTCTATTCTAAAACCGACTCGATTTGGGAAGAATTTGAGAAAACCAAAAAATTGATAGATGAGCCTGAAGTTGCATTTTTATATCAACTTAATATAATACATTGCATGGCAAGGAATAACAGAATTGCTGAAGCACACCAAGTGCTCAAAGAGATGGACATAAGTGACGTTTGTGCAGAATTGATTTATGACTATTATATTGTAAACGGAATTATCTATACTTATTCCGAGCTGTATGAAGACGCACTTGAAGAATTTTCAAAATCGGAACGTTTAATGCCTAAATTTGCATCAACCGATACAGTATTACATAAAAATTGTGCTATTTGTTATAGTGAATTGGATATGATTGTACAATCGATTTCACACGTAGAAATAGTACACTATTTAGAAAAAAGTCCAGACTATGACATCAAAAATATGATTTATTTTAATAATATTATCGCTATGAACTATTTGGGATTAGGCTCATATTCAATATGTAAAAAGCTTTTAGAAGATTCTCTTGCGTCAGCTAAAGTTAATAAAGACATCCTTTATATAGCTGTTACTTTACACAACCTTGGCACCTTTTATTTATATCAGGGTCAACCTGAAAAAGCATTAGAATGTTTTGATGAGGTTCCTAAATATCAAGATGAATCACACGACCCTTGGAGATATTATATTAATTTGCTCTTTAAAGTTTATGCGTTATTCAGCTTAGGTGAAGACAGAAAGCAAGAAGCAGAAGATTTAATGGAAAAAGGTATAGCTTCAACAGATGAGAATACTATTACAGGATTGCTTTTTAGAATATTGAAATGTTCCCGTAATTTAAACGATGAAAAGTCGTTAGAATATATGGAAAATTTCGCACTTCCCAAAGTAATTGAAAAAGGCAAAAAAATAAAACCGATTGAATACTGTGAATTATTGGAAAATTTCTATAAAGAGCGTAATTGCCCCGAAAAAGTTGAAAAATATATAAAGCTTGGACGAGATTTGTATAAAAAAATATTATCATTATAAATCGCACGCTATATTTTTTGTTCAGCTTGATTTCTGCTCGACAAAACCTTATAATTATTTATTATAAGGAGGGTAACTATAATGGGAAAAAAATCAAACATCGCCGGTATTATTGACATCGGCTCAAACAGTATTCGCCTAAAAATCGGTCAAAATAAAAAAGGAGAGCTTGTTGTACTGGAAACAGCATCGTTTCCGCTCCTTTTGGGTCGTGACACTTTCGCCGAAGGTAAAGTCAATTTTGAAAAAGCTGCAAAAGCCTGTGATATTATCAAAAATTTTCGTAAACTTTGCACCGAATACGGTGCGGATACGATTCGTGTTACAGCAGGCGCGTCAATTCGTGAAGCATCAAACCGCAGCTACATACTTGACCAGATTTACCTCAAAACCGGTCTTAGTGTCGAACTCAACGACAATCAGGATGAAAAATTATATATCTATAAGCTTATGCACATGCTCCTTCCGGAAAATTATAAACAAAGCTCGTTGCTCGTTTACAGCGGTAGCGGAAATGCCGGTGTTGCTCTCGTAAAAGAAGGTAAAATTCCGTATATTCAAACGATACGCACCGGTTCGCTCCGCCTTTCCGAAATGTTCGGCGAAGTGCATGAATATTCAAACGAATTTTCTTTGCTCGTTGAAGAATATCTCAAAAGTTTTACCGATTATATAAGCCTTGATAAATCCGCAAAAAATTTTATCGCTTGCGGCAATGAAATGATTCTGATTTCCGAACTCACCGGAGCGGTCAAAAACGGAAATTTTCTTGTGATAGAAAAATCTGCGTTTGATGCCCTCTACGCTAATATAAAAAGCAAAAGCGTAAAAATTATTGCGGAAGAATATAATATTTCAGAAGAAACCGCCGAACTTCTTTTGCCTGCAATGGCAGTTTACGGAAACTTAATTTCTTTTACAAGAGCAGAGCAAATTTTATCTCCGCATGTTTATTTTATCGACGCTGTTTTATATGAAACACTGTTTCCTGAAGTGTTCGCTAAAATAGATTCCGTAATCTACGAAAGCGCATCAATTGCCGCACGGACAACAGCAATCAGATTCGGCTGTTCAGAAAAACATTTTTCCTCAGTTGAAGGCTTTGCTATTGCTATTTTTGATAAAATGAAAAAATTACACGGTCTTTCGCAAAAACACAAAGTTATTTTGTC
>JAISHX010000040.1 GCA_031262335.1 Clostridiales bacterium | reverse complement strand
ATTACGCGGTGTTGTTGTAAATACGGAAGTTTTTGTCAGGTAAGTAACATCTGTTTTTGAGTCCCATTTATGGCTGTAGCCTGTGTAAGCGGCTAAAGTGCTCACTTTTGCATAAACAGCTTCGTTATACAAAATAGCGTCTGCATTGAGCGGAATATCACGGACAGATAACTTTGCGCCGGTATAAATAGTCGCCTTAACGAAGTTATCGTTGGGTGATTTCGCGCCGTAAACATAAGACGCTCCCCACGCGCTTACCAAAAGACATACAGCAATTAATAGTGAAGATAATTTTTTCATATGAACCTCCTTTGTTATGAATTGGCGTTGTTAAACTCCTCCATAACTCCTGCTATGACGGATTTGAGTTTTTCGTCGGCATTAGCGGCAGAGTCGCCTTTTGTGCCGAAATATACTTTGATTTTAGGCTCTGTACCGGACGGGCGTACACAGAACCAACTTCCGTCCGAAAGCTCATAGTATAATACGTTTGAAGCGGGCAGACCCGTGTCGCTTGTTTTGCCTGAAATAATGTTTTTAACAGTATCTGTTGTATAGTCGCGTATTTCCGAAACGACTGCCCCCCCGATACATTTCGGAGGATTAAGACGCAGATTTGACATAATTTTTTTGATTTGTTCCGCACCGTCTTTGCCTTTGAGAGTTATGCTCTGGATAGATTCTTTGTAATAACCGTATTCTTTATACATTTCCTGAAGGGCATCATAAAGAGTCATGCCTTTTTCTTTATAATAAGCAGTCATTTCACAAATAAGAGCGGTTGCAACAACGGCGTCTTTGTCGCGGGCGTAAGTGCCTGCAAGACAGCCGTAGCTTTCTTCAAAGCCGAAAACAAAGTTTTCACCGGTGTTTTCAAACTCTTTAATTTTCTCGCCTATATATTTAAATCCGGTTAAAACCTCATAATATTTGACACCGAATTTTTTTGTTATTTCTTTTGTAATATCGGTGGAAACAATTGTGGAAACAACGGCGGCTTTTTCAGGCATAATGCCTTTTTCATGCCGCTGTGACAAAACATAATTGCAAAGGAGTGCGCCTGTCATGTTTCCTGTCAGCACTGAATAATTTCCTTGAGAATCGCGTACAACAATGCCGACACGGTCACAGTCGGGGTCTGTTGCGGCAATAATGTCGGCATCAATTTCGGCGGCAAGTTTAATTGCCAGTTCAAAAACCTTAAAATCTTCCGGATTAGGATAGGAAACGGTTGTAAAATTAGGGTCGGGAAATTCCTGTTCCGGCACAACGTACACTTTTTTGAATCCGAGTTCCGATAAAACGCGTCTTACAGGGCGGTTGCCTGCTCCGTGCAACGGCGTGTATACAATTTTGAGGTCTTCATTTCTTGTAATAATTTCGGGATTAACAATTTGAGCCTTTACATTTTCGACAAAAGCGTCGTCCACTTCATGGCTTATAATTTTCAGTAAACCTTTTTCTTTTGCCTCATCTTCACTCATTGTTTTCACTTGTGAAAACGATGTTATAAGCGCGACTTCTTTTATTATTTCTTCATCTCTCGGAAAAGGAATCTGCCCGCCGTCTGCCCAGTATGCCTTATATCCGTTATATTCGGCAGGGTTATGGCTTGCGGTAATAACAACTCCGGCAATACAGCCTAAGTTTCGGACAGCAAACGAAAGCATCGGTGTTGGACGCAAAGACGGAAAAATATACGCCGGAATCCCGTTTGCACAGCAAACAAGAGCCGTTTCCAACGCAAATTCGCGGCTCATTCGGCGGGAGTCATGGGCGACGGCAATACCAATGCCTTCATTGCCGCCATGCTTTATAATGTAATTTGCAAGCCCCTGTGTTGCCTGCCGTACTGTATAAATATTCATACGGTTACTGCCCGCACCAAGAACGCCTCTCAATCCGCCTGTGCCAAACTCAAGGTTTTTGTAGAATCTATCCTCGATTTCTTTTTCGTTGCCCGCAAGTGATTTCAGTTCTTCCTTCGTTTTTTCATCGAAATAAGGGTCGGAAAGCCACTTCTGATAATTTTCCATAAATGTCATATTATCTCATCCTCCGCAAGTATTTTCAAACAAGCATATTTTCGGCAATAAACCTGTTGCGAACTGCCTCCGCGCCTGCATCGGCATATTGTTCCGGAACAAGTACGGCTATTTTAATTTCGGACGTTGAAATCATATCAATATTTATACCGGCTTTAAAAAGAGATTCAAAAAACATTGCCGCAATGCCCGGGTTCGACGCCATTCCCGCGCCGAGAACAGAAATTTTTGCAACAGAATCGTCAACAGAAATTTTATCAAATATTATGGAATTTCTGTTTTCTTCAATAGTCTGTTTTGCCTTTTCCAAATCGGACTTCGCAACGGTAAAAGAAATGTCTTTTTTTTGCGTACGTCCGATTGACTGCAATATTATATCGACAGAAATATTATTTTTTGCCAAAGCCGTAAAAATTTCAGAAGCTGAACCGAGCAAATGCCTGACGCCGATAATAGCTATACGACCGATGTTTTTCTCTACGCCAACATCACTAATGAGCATAGTTTCCAATAATTCGTCTTTCAAATCAGCGCTCCTCCTTTTGTGTAATTGTTGTGCCGAGTGTCGTACTGTTGATAAACTTATTATGGGCGGCTATTGCACCTTTGTCAGCATCATTACTATTTACAAGTACGGAAATTTTTATTTCGGAAGTTGCAATCATTTCGATATTTACGCCGGCAGCAGACAGCGCGGTGAAAAAGTCTGCCGCAATTCCGGAATTTGATTCCATTCCCGCGCCGACGACAGAAAGTTTTGCTATTGAATCGTCACTTGAAATGTCTTTATATGATATATAAGCCTGATTGTCTTTAAGGATTTGCATTGTTTCGTTCAGGTCGGATTTTGCGACGGTGAAAGAAATGTCTTTTAAAGTGGATGCACGCCCGATTGACTGAAGTATTATGTCAACGGAAATACGGTTTTTCGCCAGTAATGAAAAGATGGTTGATGCTGCGCCCGGTACGTTGCTGATACTGGTAATCGAAACACGCGCAACGTCTTTGTCAACGGCGACACCGCTTACAAGCATAGGTTTCAACGCACTTTGTGCCTTGACAGTTGTTCCTGACGCGTTCGACATGCTTGAACGCACGACAAGACTGATATTATATTTTTTCGCAAGCTCAACAGAGCGTTTTTCAAGCACTTTTGCTCCGAGGCAGGCAAGTTCCAACATTTCGTCGTAGCTTATTTCATCAAGCTTACGCGCGGTACGAACAGCACGAGGGTCGGCGGTAAAAACGCCCTCAACGTCCGTATAAATTTCGCAAATATCGGCGTTAAGTGAGGCGGCAAGTGCGACGGCTGTCGTATCGGAACCTCCGCGACCGAGTGTTGTAATATCTCCCGATTCGGTTATTCCCTGAAATCCGGTAATAACAACAATATTTTTCTTGTCGAGTTCGGCAATAATTCTTTCGGTTTTAATTTTTTTAAAGCGGGCGTTTGAGTGTGCCGCAGTCGTAACTATTCCGGCTTGAACGGCGTTTAATGAAACTGCCGGCACGCCTAATTCCTGAAGCGCAATAGACATAAGCGCAACGGAAATTTGCTCCCCTGTTGAAAGCAGCATATCCATTTCACGCCGCGACGGCGTTTGTGAAATTTCACGCGCTTTTTCAATTAAGTCATCTGTAGTATCTCCCTGTGCGCTCAATACGATAACCATCGCATTTCCTTTGTCGTAACATTCTTTTATTCTTCCGGCGCAACGTTTTATCCGTTCGGCGTTTGCAACAGAACTCCCGCCAAACTTCTGAACAATCAGCAATCTATATCTCTCTCCTCTGTTAGACCGTGTGCCGATACATTTAACATGGTCTAAAACAAAATGATTGTCAAAAACATTTTTTAAACAAACGCAACAAGGGGCAAGCAGCCCCTTAAATTAGTTATTCAATTACAGCTCCGTTGTAATCAAGTTTAAGATTAAAAATTTGCCAGCCTCCGGGCAGCGTGTCCAAATAGCTTTGCATTTTTTTCTCAAAATCATGTTCGGTAAACAATGAAATAATTGTAGGTCCGGCACCGCTTAAAAAAGACCCAATCGCACCGAGTTTGTTGGCTTTTTCAAAAATCTCCGTCATATTCGGAACAAGTGCCGAGCGGTAAGGCTGGTGGATTTTGTCCGCCATTGCCGCAGACAGCTTTGATAAGTCGCCGTTTGCAAGCGCGGCGGTCAAAAGCGAGGCGTGCGAAACATTAAAAACCGCATCCGCACGGGAATATTTTTCGGGCAGGACTTTGCGTGCCAGCTCTGTTGAAAGCTCAAACCCCGGCACGCAAACCGCAAACGAAACATTGTTTTGCTCAAAAAGTCCTGTATACAGCTTAATAAAAGAAAGCTGTCCGTTTGTAACCGCTCCGACGACAACTCCGCCCATAATCGCGGGAACACAGTTATCGGGATGCCCTTCAATTTTTGCCGCAAGCGCGGCAAGGTCTTCTTTTTTCAGTTTCAAGCCGGAAATTTCATTGGCGGCAATAAGTCCTGCCACAATGCAGGCTGCACTGCTGCCAAGTCCGCGCGTCATTGGAATTTTATCGTCTTGTGTAAGTCTAATCGGGGGTAAATTTCCGATTCCCGCCTCATCGTAGAATCTTTTTATAGAAGCATAAATTAAGTTTGTTTCATCCGCCGGAATGTGGAAATTGTTTCTTGAAATTATTTCCAGAGGAATTTTTTTATCTTCTGTTAATTCGACTTTTACGGAATTATATAACTGAAGAGCCATTCCTATGCAGTCGAATCCGGGACCAAGATTCGCGGTTGTCGCGGGGACTTTTACACAAAATTCTCTCATATTGAGAACCTTTCAGCATACTGTGCAGGAAACGATGCAACAGACTGACGCTGTTCGCACCAAAACGGTGCGGATGGACGTCTTGTAAGAGCGGCAATAATATCCGACGCAATTGCGCTTGCAGTCGGGAGTTTGCCCGCACCCATTCCAATGAGCGTAATTTCTCCTGTTGCGGAACCGCGTATGCTGACAGCGTTAAGTGCTCCGTCAACTTTAAACAAACTGCTTTCTTTGCCGATAAACATTGGAGCAACTTGCGCAAAAACATTATCTTTCTCTATTTTCGCTTTTGCAACTAATTTAATTACGCCGTCTTTCTCATTGGCTTTTGCAATTTGCGAAGTCGTAACCGCATCTATTCCTTTTGTGTTTATGTCACGACAGTCAACATCTTTACCTGTTGCAATCGAAAGAAGTATTGCAAGTTTCCGACATGCGTCTGTGCCTTCAATATCGGCAGACGGATTTTGCTCCGCATATCCCAATGATTGTGCGTCCGCCAGTGCGTCCTCAAAGCTTTGCCCGTCTTTTGTCATTTTTGTAAGAATGTAGTTTGTTGTACCGTTCAGAATACCCGAAATTTCAATGACAGAATCGGAATTAAAAGATTCGTTAAGGCATCGAATTACGGGTATGCCTCCTGCGACACTTGCCTCAAACAGAAAATGCACGCCGTTTTCAAACGCGATTTTCATAAGCTCCGCACCGTGTTTTTCAACAAGCTCTTTGTTACTTGTTACGACACTTTTTTTTGCGGCAAGAGCTTGTTTGCAAAAATCGAAAGCAGGCTGCTCTCCGCCCAGAACTTCAACTACAAGGGAGATTTCATTGTCGCTGACAATATCGTCAAAATTTGTTGTAATAAGATTTTCGGCGGGACTCCCGGGAAATTTTCTAAGGTCAAGAATCCGTTTTACATTAACCGCAAGACAGTTTTTCTCTTTAATTATATCTGCGTTTTTGCTGAAAATGTCAAATACGCCGGAGCCAACTGTCCCAAACCCCAGTATCCCTATGTTATACGTTTTCATAAGTCACCCTCATACTGTTTAGTTTATCTTATTTATT
>JAISHX010000029.1 GCA_031262335.1 Clostridiales bacterium | reverse complement strand
TGGAAACGGGGGGAGTCGAACCCCCGTCCGAAAGCCTATCCTCAGAAACTTCTCCCATCACAGCGGGTTATTATTATTTCCCTTTACCAAGCGCAAACCCGCACGCACAAGGCAAAGGTAGCTTCATGAATTTTCCGGCGGGGCAAAGCTTAACCGCAGGAGTTTCCCGTCTAACGACGCCGGTACCCCAACCAACGGGAGAATCAGGACCGACGGCGGCTTTAACTAAGCCGCAAAAGCGTAATTATTGTTGTCAGTTATTCTTAAATTTTTGGCGTTTTAACGAGTTGCCGCCGCCTCGGATGGCTATTCCTGTTTTCAAAACCCCCGTCGAAACCATTACGTTCCCGTAACCGATTATGTTACGAACGGTACATATTTTAATTTTCTTGCCCGATTCTTTCGGCATCGCCCCAAATACGCTCAAGATTGTAGAGTTCACGTTCTTCCTGAAGGAACAGATGTATAATTATTACACCAAAGTCCAGCAAAACCCACTTAGACTCCCTATAACCTTCCATATGATTTAGTTTTATGCCGTGTTTTTCTAAAAATTCTTCGGTGGCATTAGCAATTGCATTCAACTGAATGCCGTTTGCCGCTGTGGCAATTATAAAATAATCTGCAATTATAGACACCTTTGTAATGTCCAGCGTAACTATATCTTTGCCGAACTTATCGTCAATTACTTTGCATACGTCCGAAACAATCTGGTTTAACTCGCCTATGATAGTTCACTCCTCTGATATTGACGTTGCTTTTAGGTGATTCAATGCTTCAATACTAAGCGGGTGAACAGGCTCATTTTTAATTTCGGTAAATTCGATTGAAAGCTTTAGAGCAAATTCGGTCGCCGCATCTATATCATTATACGATAACATACGCAGTTCGTCAAGCCCTTTATAATTTTCTCTGTTTTTTTCCGTCATATCGGCGACATAGATAATTTTGTCAAGCAAAGACATGTTTGATTTGCCTGTTGTATGATACTTTATTGCGGAAATAATTTCCTCATCTGTAATATTAAACTTTGACGTTGCTTCCGCCGCGGAAACGTGAGCATGCAAAAGCACAGGTTTGTCCAACATAATTTTATCGGTTTTTATTCCGTATTTTCCGCACAAAGCTATAAGTTTGTCTGTGCTGTGGCGGCGTGCATAGTCATGTAAGGCGGCGGCTGTTTTTGCTTTTTGTTCATCTGCGCCAAAAATCCGTGCAAGTTTTGCGGCTTCTTCAACAACGCCGAGTGTGTGGATAAATCTTTTTTTTGATAATTTCTCCTTTGCTTTGGAGAGAATTATATCAATATTTAGTTTATACAATGATTTTTTTTCTATGTATCTTTCAACGGATTCCGGTAAAAGATACCTGACACTTTTTCCGAAACATATTCTCTTTCTGATTCCGCTTGAAGAAATATCAAATGCCGCGCCGTCGATAATTGTAACGTGCGGCGGACAGGTATTTTGAGGCAAAATGAAACCGGGACGCGAAACGGCAACAAACGAACATTTTTCAAAAAGTTCGTTTGCACGGTGCCATTCATGAAGTGTTTCCAAACTATCGGCACCGATAATAAAAGCAATTTCGGCTTCGGGATACATTTTTTTCAGTTGTTCGGCTGTATCAATCGTGAATGTTTCTCCGCCGCGTTCAAGCTCCATTTTAGAAACTTCAAAGTGCGGGTTTGATTCTGTTGCCAAGACACACATATTAAACCTGTCTTCCGCGCAAGCTTCCGGAGTCGGTTTGTAAGCAGGCAAAGCAGACGGAATAAAAATAACCGAATCCGCGCCAAAAGCTTCCCGTGCCTGTTCGGCGGCACGCAAATGCCCAAAATGGATAGGGTCAAACGTACCACCCATAACGGCAATTTTCAAGCGAAATCCTCCTCTCCTTGTTCGATTAGTTCTTCAATTTTGTCGCTGACATAAATAAGAGCTTTAAGGCAATCTGTATTTCTTATTTTACAGCAGTCAAAAGTTTTATATTCTGCATTAAAATCAGTCAAAAAAGCTATTGTAAGTTCCATTGCAACAGTTTCTTCAAATAAAATTCCGAATATAGCAATCGCCGCAATACCCGCCCCGCAGAAAAGTCCGCAACCTAAACCGCCCGATAAAGCCGAAAACGCGTCCATCAGAGGTTTGTCGGCAGAAAAAGCATATTTTTCAGATGCAGAACGAATAAGGCATTGAGCACACGGTAAGCCTTCTTCATAGTATTTTATTACGGAATTTCTCATTTTCGCACCCCTTATAAAAGTATCCTATGGACATAATATTTTAAGGGCGCGGCATTTGCTACAGCACTCCGCCGTCGGAGCCGCATAATCTTGTTGCTACGGGAACAAAATCATTCTTTTTGAACCTGTGTTCGTTTTTGTGAATCCAAAAGTAACACGCGCCAACGAATATTATTGCCGTAATAAGTCCTCCTAATTCAGAAAATTTGTCCGCGCCAACAGCTCCGCAAACAAAAAATCCAACGCCAAGTCCTGCAAAAAACGCAATAATTTCCGCTCCGAACGCCCAAAAGACCGCTTTTGCAAAAATACCGTCTTTCAGCTCAATAAGTACATAATCACCAACGGCGGCTCCGCATATATTTTTTACTCTGATATTCATTTTGCCGCCTTTTTTCTCACAGATGCCGCAGCCTTCACAAGCTGACGTGCGTTCTATTTGAACGTTGGCAAAGCCATCTTCCGCAAATGTTATTTGCCCGTACTCTCCCATTTTATACCTTCTTAAAACAAGACTGTGGGGGCAAAGTACGCCCCCTGTCTTTTCGGCTAAATTTCGGTTTTCCAAAGACCGTGCTTGTTGCAGTAAGCATAGACATCGGTGTTTCCGCAAGCTTTTGGTGAATAGAGTGTTACAACCGGCTTTTCTCCCGGGGCAAGCGTAAGCCTCATTGTGCCATTCTCACTAACAGAGCTAATCCATTCAATGTAATGGTCGTTGTCGGCGGGATGTTCTGTTTCACCGACAGAAACTCTTAAAAAGTCGCCTTCACGTTCAACTTTCGGAACGTGTTTTTCTGATGCTCCGTCTGAGGTGTTTGCGGTGAGTTGCGGCATTTCCTCACCGCAGCAGACAAGCGTCCCGCCGCCGTCAGTCATTAAGCCGATGACGTTTCCGCAGATTTCGCACTTAAAAAATTTTACGTTTGCTTTCATTCTCGTTTCTCCTTTAATAAGGTATTAATCTTTATATATTGTTTTACTGTAATTATTACCAACATTAAAGTGATTTAATCAGATTATCAACAAGAGCGGCGGCATTTCTTGCCATTTCATCAACGAACTGTTCAAAATGGACTTCGGCGGAATCGTCGGCAGTATCAGATATTGAACGAATAACGACAAA
Organism: Clostridiales bacterium; assembly: GCA_031262335.1. GTDB lineage: Bacteria > Bacillota > Clostridia > Lachnospirales > WRAX01 > JAISHX01. Next base: position 3,345 of record JAISHX010000029.1, on the reverse strand, counting down.
CGGTACTTTGTTAATAAAACTTACATGACCTATTGCTGTGCCTTCCATATCACAGCACAATGCGTCCGGATATATGTCTAATACTTGTGCTTTGACCGAATTTTTACCGACAAACCTGTCGCCGGATACAATTCTTCCGCGAAAGACGTTTTTGTCTATGCAAACATCTTTTGCGGCATCAAATGATTTTGAAACAAGATTTTCGTCAGCGGGAAAAAATTTCCTGTTCATACGCGGAATAAGCCCTATTTCGTCGCCAATATCCGAGCAGTCAAAGTCATAATATGCTGTGTCGGTGGAAATGACAACATCTCCTATTTTGACTTCGGGATTCAAAGACCCTGCAACACCGACATTTATTATTATTTCTGCTCCGTACTTATCAATAAGAATCTGAGCGCATGCGGCGGCATTGACTTTGCCGATTCCGCTGCGTGCAATAACAACATTATTTTCGTGCAATTTGCCGATATAAAAATCAACGTCAATAATATTCCGTGTGGCAATTATATTGAGCCTTGATTTGAATATTGAAATTTCTTCCTCCATTGCTCCTATAATACCGATAGTTTTCATTATTCCGCACTCCTTTCGTGAGTAACCGACGCCAAATTTATTACATTCAACCCGTTTTCATACGCTTTCCGAACGGTATATTCCGAACCTCCGTGCTTACCGTCATAAAAGACAATTGCTGTTTCCGCATGTGAAACAATGTAGTCGTTGCGGGCAAGAAACGCCCATTTTGAGGGTAAATTGCTTATTGTTACAATTTCGTCGGCAAATTGAATGAGTTTGCGAAACCTGTTCTCCCACAGTCCGCCCACAACGAATCCCTTAAAAGGAAGAACACAAACAAGATTTACGTTCTCACACTTTGATTTCAATTCCAAAACCGCTTCGGCGGCAAGAATATCAAAGCCTCTCTGCATTCCGGAATAAAAAACCGCACCGTCTTCTTTTACAGCTTTCCGGACTTCTTCCTGTAGTTTAAGTTTAAGAATTAAAAGTGTCGGGTTATCAGCCTCTACAGAAAACGGAAATTTTTCGGGGCGGTAACCGCTGAAGCATATTTTATTCATTATTTTATTATACAAAATTCAGGACGAACGCGTCAATATTTTTTCTTTACCTCGCCAGAAAAATATGTTATTCTTAGAAATTGAGAAAGAAGGTTGTAAGTTGGTAACTAAAAATATTAAAACATATACAAACGAGAGTATTACCCAACTAAAAGGCGCAGACAGAGTGCGTTTGCGTCCGGCGGTAATTTTCGGCTCCGACGGCATTGAAGGCTGTGAACATTCAATTTTTGAAATAATCTCAAATTCAATAGATGAAGCGCGTGAAGGGCATGGCAAAAAAATTGAAGTCACATTACATTCCGACTATTCCGTTACCGTAAAAGACTACGGCAGAGGTATTCCCGTTGACTACAATCCTGTTGAACAGCGTTGGAACTGGGAGCTTGTTTTTTGCGAACTGTACGCCGGCGGGAAATATGATAACAACTCCGGTGATGTTTATAACTTTAGTTTGGGTCTTAACGGTTTGGGTCTTTGCGCGACGCAGTATTCGTCGGAATATATGGACGCAGATATTACATTCGGCGGTTTCAGGTATCACCTTCATTTTGAAAAAGGCGAAAATATTGGCGGACTTAAAAAACAACCGACAAATTCAAAACAAACCGGCACGGCAATAACTTGGCTGCCTGACAGAGAAGTTTTTACGGATATTGCAACATCTCCCGAATACTTTAAGCAAACGCTGAAGCGGCAGGCTGTTGTAAATGCCGGACTTTCATTTGTGTTTTATGACGAGGCAAATGACGAAACAACAGAATTTTTGTACGAACGCGGTATTCGTGACTACATGGACGAGCTTACCGTACGAACTCGCATTACAGAGCCTGTTTTTTGGGAATCTTCGGCAGTAGGGCGTGACCGTGAGGATAAAAAGGATTATAAGCTCAAGTTTGAAGTCGCGTTTTGCTTTGATAACGAATCGAGTGTTACTCAGTATTATCATAATTCGAGTTTTCTTGAGTATGGCGGCTCTCCGGACAAAGCCGTCCGTACTGCATTTACTTATGCAATTGACAACTATTTAAAAACAAACAATGCTTACAAAAAAGATGAAAAGAAAATTACGTTTGCGGACATTGAGGACAGCCTTGTTTTGCTGTCAAACTCATTTTCGACAGAAACAAGTTATGAGAACCAAACAAAAAAATCTATAACAAACAAGTTTATCCAAGACTATATGACAGAATACTTAAAGAAAAGCCTTTACGTTTATTTTATTGAGAATAAAGCGGATGCCGAAAAAATTACGGCACAGGCTCTTATTAACAAGCGCAGCCGTGAATCTGCCGAACAAACAAGGCTGAACGTAAAGAAAAAGCTTACAGGCTCTCTTGATATTTCAAACAGGGTTGAAAAGTTTGTAAACTGCCGTTCAAAAGATACAAAACTCCGAGAAATTTATATCGTTGAGGGAGATTCCGCAATGGGAGCATGCAAGCTTGCGCGTAACCCCGATTTTCAGGCGATTATGCCAATCCGCGGGAAAATACTTAACTGTCTTAAAGCGGATTATAACCGCATTTTTGCAAGTGACATAATAACAGACCTTGTCCGTGTGCTTGGTTGCGGTGTTGAAATTCAAACAGGGAAACACTCAAAAGATATAAGTTCTTTTGATATTTCAAAACTTAACTGGTCTAAAATAATAATTTGTACTGATGCGGACGTTGACGGTTATCAAATTCGCACACTTGTTTTGACGATGCTGTACCGTCTTATGCCGGAGCTTATTATTCAGAAAAAAGTATTTATTGCCGAAAGCCCGCTTTATGAAATTTCTTCCGCGAAAAAAACTTACTTTGCGTACAGTGACCGCGAAAAGACAGAAATTACTTCAAAGCTTTCTGGAAAATATAAAATTCAGCGTTCAAAAGGTCTTGGCGAAAACGAACCGGACATGATGTCGCAAACTACAATGAATCCCGCAACCCGCAAACTTATTCAGGTTGTACCTGAAGATGTCAAGAAAACCAAAGAAATGTTTGAAATGCTGCTCGGCAATAATTTAGCAGCCCGAAAACTTCACATAGAAGAAGAAGGACACAGATTTATTGACTGGACAGACGTTATGTAAAAGGCGTTAAAGATAAGACCTTGGGGCTTTCAGCCCCAAACCCTGACCAAAGGGGCAAATCGCCCCTTTGGAATCCCTTCATTAGTAGGCGAGGTGAATCGTATTGAACAAAGAGGAAATGACCGAAGCGCTCCGCAAGTCGATAGTCAGATGCGGTGTTGAGGTAATAAACAACAAAAGTCG
>JAISHX010000012.1 GCA_031262335.1 Clostridiales bacterium | reverse complement strand
ACATATATATATCCGTCACTGTCTTGCCATACCACAATTCCGTCCATACCGGTATCCTCAACAGCATAGATATTGTTAGTAATATCATCATAACCACATTCAAGTGCCAGTTCACGTTCTCTCAAAGTAAGGTCAACAACACTCCAATTATTTAGTTCGGGAATAATTCCTGTCAATTCAATATCGTCAGCGTCAACTTCACCAAACTCAGAAAGATATTCTTTATACTCATTTGCAAACGATAATCCCAATTTTTTCTCCGCTTCCGCAATTTCATCAGCACTTGGCGGTTTGAACTGCATTAATCCGGGCAAGGCCTTTATTGTATCAATTAAATTTGACATATTATTTTCCTCCTGTTTCATCTGATAGGTGTTTGCTAAAGACAAGTTATCCCAACACTACTTTCTCATATTATCGGCAACTTTTGTTGTAATAATTATAATTTTTGTTAATTTAATATAATATTCCCTTTCAACCCAACATTTTTCACAACAAAAAAGCAGGCATATAATATATGCCCGCTTTTTTAATAAAATTTATTCGCTCATTTTTGCCGGATTTGCTTTTACGGCAGGACCCATTGTAGTAACAAGGGTAATGCTTCTTAAATATGTGCCTTTTGCGGCAGAAGGTTTTGCCTTAATTATTGCGCTTATAAGCGTTTGAAAGTTTTCTGAAAGTTTTGCAGAGCCGAATGAAACTTTGCCGATTGGAACGTGTATAATGTTTGTTTTATCAAGTCTGTATTCGACTTTACCGGCTTTAATTTCGGAAATAGCGCGTGAAACGTCAGGTGTGACTGTACCGGATTTCGGGTTAGGCATAAGACCTTTAGGACCCAAAAGACGTCCTATTCTACCGACAACGCCCATCATATCAGGCGTTGCGACAACAACATCATAATCGAACCAGCCTTCATTCTGAATCTTTGCGACAAGCTCTTCCGCGCCCACAAAATCCGCTCCGGCGGCTTCTGCTTCGGCGGCTTTATCACCTTTTGCAAAAACAAGAACGCGGCGAACTTTTCCTGTTCCGTGCGGCAAAACAACCGCGCCTCTGACTTGTTGGTCGGCATGACGTGAATCAACACCAAGGCGAATATGCGCTTCGACAGTTTCATCAAACTTTGCAAGAGCGGTTTTCTGAACCAAATCAACTGCGTCATCGAGGTCATAAAGCATTGTTTTGTTTATAAGTTTCTCTTTTTCAAGATATTTCTTTCCTCTTTTCATAAAGTCCTCCTAAAGCGGTAATAGCGGGTTTTCAGCAAAAACCCTTCCGCGAAATCAATCTATTCGTCAACTACAATACCCATGCTCCGTGCTGTACCTTTTACCATGCTCATTGCCGTATCAATGTTTGCGGCGTTGAGGTCAACCATTTTAAGCTCGGCAATTTTGCGAACTTCCGCAAGCGGCACTTTTGCAACTTTGGTTTTGTTAGGTACACCCGAACCGGACTGAATATTGCACGCTTTTTTCAAAAGAACTGCGGCAGGCGGCGTTTTTGTGATAAAAGTAAAAGTTTTATCCTGATAAACGGTTATTACTACAGGAATTATAAGCCCTGCCTGAGCGGACGTGCGTTCATTAAATTCTTTACAAAAACCCATAAGGTTTACACCGTGCTGACCGAGAGCCGGTCCAACCGGCGGCGCAGGCGTTGCTTTACCTGCCGGAATCTGAAACTTAACTATTGCTGTTACTTTTTTAGCCATCTAAAAAATCCTCCTGTTGTGGTTATACGCGGGATAATAATTTATACCCCTCCCACGGGCGTCAAATTTTCTGTACTTGAGTAAATTCAAGCTCAAGCGGAGTTTCACGCCCGAACATCGAAATGAGTACGCATACCATTCTTTTGGAATGGTTTATTTCTTTAACAATACCCATTGAGTTTTCAAACAAACCTGATTTAATTCTAACAGCGTCGCCTTCGTCAATGTCAATAATTTCCTTGTGTGTTAATTCGATACCCATTGCTTTTATTTCTGCTTCTGTCAGAGCAACCGGCTTTGAGCCGGGACCGACAAAACTTGTAACGCCGCGTGTGTTTCTTACAACGTACCATGTTTCGTCATTCATGTTCATTTTTATGAAAACATAACCCGGATACACTTTACGACTGACGTTTTTTCGTTGTCCGTCTTTAATTTCAACAGTATCTTGCATCGGCACGGTGACTTCAAGGATTTGGTCGTGCATGCCTCTGTTTTCAACGAGCTTTTTGATATTAGCCATTACCTTGTTTTCATATCCGGAATATGTGTGAACAACGTACCAACCAAATTCCGGCGTATTACTGACGTCAAAAGCTTCTTCATTCCCAAAATCGTTCGGCATAATCACCTCTAAAGCATATCGGAAATTTTCATAAGTGCCTGATGACCCATGCTGAAACCGGCGTCAAAGCCGCAAATGACAAGTCCGATAATGCCGCTGATAACAATAACAACAACCGTCTGTTTTGCTAATTCCTGCTTTGACGGCCACGTTACACGCTTAAATTCACTGATGATGTCGGTAAAAAATTTTTTAATAACGACTGATGCTGATACTTTTTCCTTCGATTTTGTTCCTTCTTTTTTACTTTTTTTAACATCTTCGCTCATCTGGAATGCTCCTTTACTTTGTTTCCTTGTGAACGGTGTGTTTGTTGCAGAACTTGCAATGCTTTTTAGCTTCCATTCTTTCGGGGTGAAGTTTCTTCTCCCTCAAAAGGTGGTAGTTGCGCTGTTTACAATCTGTGCAAACGAGCGTAATTTTCGTCCTCAAGTTTTCCACCTCTCCGTCATTTAATGCGTTACAAAAAAAGGCTATCGCCCTTTAACGGATACCACTATAACATAGCGTGTTATTTTTGTCAACTCTTAATTTTAAAAGTATACGACTAATATCAGAAGAATAAATATTACTGGAGGGGATTTTTATGCGTTGTAATTATATAGTAAAATTTAAAAACAGAGTATATTCTTTTTTTCACATTCCAAATTCGGGTGTATTTTTCAGAACTTATGAGAATCGCTGGAATCAGCCTGTTTGTGCCGCAGCAGACGGAACGGAATTTTCCGCTGTTTCGATAACAGACAGATTATGTATGCTTTCAAACTCGTGTTCCGGCGAAATTTCTCTTGCTTGCGGCGGAGAAAAAGGTTTTGCGGTAAAACCGCTTTTTTCGGCAGATGCCCCTGACAGCTTTTATACCGGTTTTTTTTCGCGCAAGAGTTCACTTTTTTATTCTTTGGGCGACACACTTTTTACAAAAAGCTTTTCAAACGGAGTATGGAGCCAGCAAAGTCCTGTTGACAAATTTCTGCCGTTACCAAATTTCACACCATTCTGCCGTCATGATATTTCACCTGAACACGCTGTAATTTTTTATCGGAGAGCTTCTCAGGAAAACCTTTTGGGCTACCGTGAAATTACTCCCGACCGCGTCGGAGGGTTTCACGCTATTTTTGCATCGGCATATCCGTTGTATGATTTTGCTCCGCTTACAACAAAAGACGGGGTTTTTGTGCTTATTGCAATTAAAACTATGTTTTCAACAAGAGTTATATTCCGCAGAAAAACCGGCGCGGAGTTTAGTGCGCCTATTGTATTGTGCGAAGGACAGCGAATCCATTCATGCTTGCTTTTTATTTTTGAAGAACGGCTTACGGCGGCATTTATGAGCGGCGACCAGCTTTATTTAGCGACTTCCGAAAACATGGGCGAAACTTTTGAGCAGCCTGTAAAATATAAACGCAAATTTTGCCGTTTTCCGATAAAAGCCGCTTTTATAACGGATACGCCTAACACAGTTTTTTTCACACGAGAAGTCTATGTAGATTCAGAAAATGTTTCCGATGTTCAGTTGTTTCCTGATATTTATGAAGATTTTTACCCTGTTTTAATTCCGCCGCAAGTCCAAAATATTGACAAAGAAGAAAATACCGAACAGTTTCATGACAAATTTAGCGGAATGTCGTTTGAAGGTTTTTTAGATTTCCCTGTAGAATAAATCCCTTGCCAACCGAAACATAAAATGTTATCATATAGTAAGTTAGCTTAAAAATATTCGGAAAGACGGCGGTGGACTTGGATTTTTCGCACAAACCGGTTATGCTGGAACAATGTATCAGTATGCTTAACATAAAGCCTGACGGCATATATTATGACGGCACAGCCGGCGGCGGCGGACATTCTGCGGCAATCGCCGCAAAACTTTCAACGCAAGGACGTCTTGTTTGCTTTGACAGAGATAGTGACGCTATTTCTGTTTGCAGAGAACGCCTGACAGGATTTGCGCCTGATATACAAATAAAAAAAGCGAATTTTTCAGATGCCGCCTCTGTTTTGAACGAAATGGGCGTATACGGCATAGATGGAGCAATTCTTGATTTGGGCGTTTCGAGCCGTCAGCTTGATTGTGCCGAACGCGGTTTTTCGTATTCAAAATCGGCTCCGCTTGATATGCGTATGGATAAATCCGCTGCACTTTCCGCTTTTGAAGTGGTCAATGAATACTCCGAAACAAACCTTGCGGAAATTATATTCAAATATGGCGAAGAGCGATTTGCGCGTAAAATTGCTTCTTTTATTGTTCGGGAACGTCAAAAATGCAAAATATGCGATACAGTTACACTTGCCGAAATTATTAAGTCGGCGATTCCCGCAAGTATGCGCCGTTCAGGCGGTAATCCGGCAAAACGTACTTTTCAGGCAATACGTATTGAAGTCAACGGAGAGTTAGCAGTTTTGCCTGAAGCGGTAAATAGTTTGATTAGCTTGCTTAATCATGGCGGCAGACTTGC
>JAISHX010000192.1 GCA_031262335.1 Clostridiales bacterium | reverse complement strand
CTTGCGTTTTCGTCAATTATAAAAACTTTTGTATTACCGAATAAAACATTGCGTGCCGATTGCGTGAGTATTACTTCGGGCGGTATTATTTCGGAATATTCAATATAACCGCCGGCAGCCAATTCCGCAAAAATTTTATCGAGATAGACGCTTTCAGCACCGCGCATAACACCGAATGTCGGCAATTTGTGCAATTCGCTTAAAATAAGATAATCATCTTTAACACCTTTAACTATATTTTTTATTGTTTGAATGTTTGCAGGGGAGCCTGCATTTGTTACTCGCACAATACAAGATAAGACTTTTTGGGCATCTTCCGTTATATCTGTTTTTTGATTTGTTTTAGATGTTATACAATTAGAGCAATTATCACAATTGCCTGTGTGCTTTTCCCCGAAATAATTCAGTATGTATGAACGTAGGCACGTTGTTGTTTCACAGTATTGTTTGATTTTGTCAAGCAGTTGACGGTTTCTTTTTATTTCTTCTTTATTTTCGCTTTTATCAATCAAAAAATTTGCCGTAATAATATCGCTGTAATTAAAAAACAGAATACAATATGATTCAAGTCCGTCACGTCCGGCGCGTCCTGCCTCCTGATAATAGCTTTCAATGTTTTGCGGCATATTGTAATGAATTACAAACCTAACATTGCTTTTATCAATTCCCATGCCAAAAGCGTTTGTCGCAACAATAACGCGCACGCGGTCATATAAAAAATCATCTTGAGCTGTTGCTCTTTCATAATCGGTAAGTCCCGCATGATAACGCACAGCTGAAATTTTGTCTTGCCGAAGGCGTTCGGTTACGCGTTCGACTTCTTTTCTTGTGGAGCAATAAATAATGCCGTTGCCGTTTGTTGTATTGAGGTAACTTAATAATGCCGGATATTTTTTGCTTGGCTTTCTTACTTCAAAATAAAGGTTTGGTCGGTCAAAACCTGTTATAATTGTAAAAGGGTTGTGAAGGATAAGCGCGTCGGATATGTCTTTTCGTACACGCGGTGTCGCCGTTGCCGTAAACGCCGCAACAACGGGACGTTTGAGCAAAGATTCGATAAATCGCGGAATGTCAAGATAAGACGGTCTGAAATCCTGCCCCCATTGTGAAATGCAGTGTGCCTCGTCAACAGCCAAAAAAGAAATATCAATACATTGTACAAGCTCATAAATACTGCGTGTAAGCAACCGTTCCGGCGCAACATAAATAAGTTTGTATTTTCCTTCTGCGGCGTTTCTTATAACTTTAGCCACTTGCCCTTGAGTAAGAGAAGAATTTATGTACGCGGCGGGAATCCCCTCCGTGACAAGTGACTGAACTTGGTCGCGCATTAAAGAAATAAGCGGCGAAACAACGATTGTCACACCATCAAGTATAAGAGCCGGCAACTGAAAACAAAGCGACTTTCCGGCTCCCGTCGGCATAACAGCAAGAGCATCTCTGCCGGATATAACAGCATCTATTACACCTTCCTGACCTTCGCGGAAAGAGTCAAACCCAAAATATTGCGTTAAAACGGAAACAGACTTTGACATTCCAAGTCCTCCTTAAAACATAATTATGAAAATCCGATTGCATGCAAATTATACATTAAATGTAGCTTTAAATCAACAATTTACCGTTGAAAAAAGGCATAGTCTGTGGTACAATAAGAGCAAATTTGATAAAATAAGGAGATTCACATGACGATTTATGAAAAGGCAAGAGAGTTAGGCGGGCTTATTGTTAATTCGGAGCAGGGCATAGCTATCAACGAGGCAAAGGAAAAGTTTGAAGCAGACGAAGCTGCCGTAAAAATGCGTGATGAATATCTTGCGTACCAAACAAACATTCAGGAAAGCATGGAGAAAGGCGTTCTTGACAAAGGAGCTTTTGCGGACGCGACAAAAAGACTGACAGAAATGTCAGCCGAACTTAAAAAAAATGAATCTTTTTTTGAGCTGTATAAAGCAGAACAAGAGTTTAATTTTCTTGTAAATCAGGTCATTTCCGTAATAAAAACAACAATAATGGGTGATGATGAGGGTTGCGACTCTGACTGTGAGTGTTGCGGCGGGTGTCATTAAAATGGAAACTCCGATGATGGAGCAGTATTTCAGCATAAAAAGCAAATACAAAGATTGTTTGCTTTTTTTCCGTTTGGGGGATTTTTACGAGCTTTTTTATGATGATGCGGTAATAGCATCAGGAGTACTTGATTTGACCCTTACAGGGCGTGACGCGGGGGCGGGCAAACGTGCCCCTATGTGCGGAGTACCGTTCCACGCGGCGGATTCTTACACAGCAAAACTGGTTGCAAAAGGTTATAAAGTTGCAATATGTGAACAGGTTGAGAACGCGAAAGCGTCAAAAGGACTTGTTCGTCGCGATGTTGTGCGTGTTGTTACAGGCGGTACAATTACTGACGATGCAGTAATCGACCGTACAAAAAATAATTATATTCTGTGCATATATTGTGACGGCTTGGGTGCGGCGATTGCCTGTGCGGATGTTTCAACGGGGGAGTTTTTTGCTTATCAAGTTTCGCAAAAAACGGGGGAAGGTTTTTTGGAAGAAGAGATAAGTCTATTCTCCCCCTCTGAAATAATATGCAATGCACACTTTAAGCGTACTTCGCAAACGCAGGAAATGTGCGGCATAAAACCGCAAATTTACAGTGAGTGGGCTTTTGGCTACGATGCCGCTTATGAACGTTTGTGTCGTCATTTTGATTGTGCGGATTTGCACGCGTTTGGGTTTCCTCCGGGAAAGGACAGGCATGCTGTTCGCGCTGCCGGCGCATTACTTGAATATATTGCCGAAATGCAGAAGTCGGCGCTTTCACAAATTTATACTTTAACAAAGCTGGAAAGAGCAAAGAATGTTATAATTGACGCTAACTCGCGTAAAAATCTTGAATTGGAACGTTCAGTTTCCGGAACTGTCAAGGGAAGTCTTTTGTGGGTTCTTGACCGTACAAAAACTGCCGCCGGAGCAAGACTGATTCGGAAATGGGTACT
>JAISHX010000088.1 GCA_031262335.1 Clostridiales bacterium | reverse complement strand
CCGTCTAAACCGGACAGATTCTTTTCAGCTAATCCGTTAGGCAACGATATACGCCCCGAAGGAGATTATATGTTTGCTTACACCCGCGGCTACTATGGTGAACCGAACGACATTGCGGAAAGAATGTGGGATTATGCTCAAAAGAATTACCTTGAATTTTCGGGACCTGTTTACAACTTATTTCTGCTTGATGAAATCAGCATTACAGACCGTAGCCAATATTTACTTCAGGCATCGGTACGCGTTACAAAGGTATAGTTTAAAGACTTCCTCAATTTTTCTTTTTTTTCATAATTTACTGCACATGTTCTGCCGCCTTGAAATTGTATATCGGTTTAATTCTTGACACAATTTCAGCCGTTGGTTTAATCAGACTGATTATTTCGTCAATTGGTTTATAAGCCATTGGGGACTCGTCCAGTGTTTCGGGCAGAATACAGGTAGAGTATATGCCGCTCATCTCGGCTTGGTATTGTTCCATTGTTAATTTTTGAAATGCCATGCTCCGGCTCATAAGCCGTCCTGCACCGTGAGGAGCCGAGAAATTCCAGTCTTCGTTGCCTTTTCCGACGCAGATTAAACTTCCGTCGCGCATATTGATAGGAATGAGCAGTTTTTCGCCTTTTTTGGCAGAAACAGCACCTTTGCGGAGAATCATATCTTCTGCGTTGATATAATTGTGTATTGTAGTAAATTCATCGGAGGCTGACAAATTCATACTCTCAAGTATAATATCTAACATTGCTTTCCGATTCAGTACAGCAAAACGCTGAATAATCTTCATATCGTGGATATAGTCGTCAAACAAGCTGCCCGAAACATATGCCAAATTCTTCGGCACACGGACTTGGTTTGCACCTTCGGTTTTCAGCCGTTTTACTGTGGACTGAATTTCCCGTTCACGCCCTTCGGCTTTCAACTGTGCAATGACTTCATCAATCTGAGTTTTGGAGTTGCCGGAGAGTTGTTTATAGGCTTCGTCTTGATAAAAGTCCGCCACTTCCGTGCCGATATGACGACTGCCGGAATGTACGACAAGAAACAGCGTTCCGTCGTCCGCACGGTCAACTTCGATGAAGTGGTTGCCGCCACCGAGTGTTCCAATGCTTTTATACGCCCTGTCAATGTTGACCTCATACATACAGCGGAGTTTCGACAAATCAATTTCGTCAGCATACTTGTGTGGTGTTTCGCGAACATTGAACCCTGACGGGATACATTTATGTATCCCATCATCAAGTCGTTCAAGGTCAAGCGAATTTTTGTCAAGGCGCACAGTTTCCATTCCGCAGCCAATATCAACTCCGACCATTCCCGGAACAATTTTATCCGTAATAGTCATTGTTGTGCCGATGGTGCATCCTTTTCCGGAGTGGACATCCGGCATTATGCGTATTTTGCAATCAGCAAACTCTTCTTGGTCACAAACTTCTCTGATTTGTTCTGACGCACGGTATTCCAAGTAATTCGTGTAGCATAGAGCGATATTGTGCTTCCCTTGTATTGTTACCATTCAAACTCATCCTTACAATAAATCTGCAGTATCATTACTTACAAAACCCTGTTGACCTTCTATGTTATATAACCCGTACACAGGTAAAACATCCGGCGTGTCTCCCATATCCCAAGCAATACGCGCCCAATCAAGAAATTCCGGCGGTAGGTCAGAAGTATCTTTGCCAATGAGATAAAAACTAAATTCAGAGGCGTTATCAAATCCATACGGTTCCGTTGAAACAATCTTAACGCCATCAACGATTGTTTCGGCTTTTGTTGCGTCATAATCTAAATTTTCAAGCGTCATAGCATATTCAAAGTCATTTATTTTTCTTATATCGGTGAATTTACCGCTAAACAGACATTCATAAAAAGTCCCGTTAGGATATTCATCACCTATATCTCCTAAATCCGAATCGTGAAATTGTCCGGTAAACATTCCGTCTGCTTGTAACAAAACATCTGTACTCCATCCCCCTGAGCCGGAACTAAAAGAAAAACTCATCGGCATATTAGGCAGCTCCGTTATAATTTCATCAGTCGGAGCCGGAGTTACCGCCGGCACCTCTGTCTTAGCGCAACCGGCAGACATGCTTAACGCCACCACAATAATGGCTGTTAGAATTTTACGCATTTTCTTGTAATTCGTACATCTCTTTATATAGTCCTTGGACTGCAATAAGTTGTTCATGCGTACCTCCTTGAATTATTTTTCCGTCTTTAAATACTAAAATTTCGTCCGAATTTTTTATAGTTGACAGTCTATGCGCTATAGTAATAACTGTTCTTGTTCCGGCAAGCTCCGTCAATGCGGCTTGTATACCTGCCTCTGTGCGAACATCAACAGACGCTGTTGCCTCGTCAAGAATAAGAATAGGCGCACTGCAAATTATAGCACGCGCAATAGCTACGCGTTGCTTTTGCCCTCCGGAAAGTTTTGCTCCGCGTTCTCCGACAATTGTTTCATAGCCGTTTGGCAAACGCAAAATATCGTCATGAACTCCGGAAATGCGTGCCGCCGACTCTATTTCAGTCATTGTGGCATCAGGACGAGCAAAAGCTATGTTTTCGGCAATTGTTCCGTTAAACAAAAAAGTGTCTTGCAAAACCATAGCCATAGTTTTTCGCAATGATGTTATTTCAAGCTGTTTTATGTCGTATCCATCTAATTTTACAACTCCTTCCGTTGGGTCATAAAAGCGCATAATAAGCTGTGCGAGAGTGCTTTTTCCGACACCTGTTGCTCCAACAACAGCTACACTTTTGCCGGGCTTTACAGTAAAACTTATATTTTTCAGCACAGGTGTACCTTCGTTATAAGAAAAACTTACATTGTAAAAAGTTATTTCACCTTTTATGTTTTTGTAATCAATTGCGATTGCATTTTCAGAATTCGAAACTGTTTCCGGCGTATCAAGAATTTCTGAAACACGTTCTACAGCCGCCAGCGCCTGATTCATTTGTTCTAACAAATTTGCAAGGCTTGTAACAGGAGCATAGAACAGTGAAAGATATAACAAAAATTCAACCATTTCAGAAACTTCAAGTTGATTTAAATAAGCTAAATATCCGCCGAAGCCAACGACAACAACATTCCCGATAGATGTTAAAAATTCCACGGTTGGGTGAAAAATAGCAGACATCTTTAAAGCACGCAAAATTGCGTCTTTCCATGTGGCGGCTTTTTCTTTGACTTTTGCCATTGCCTTTTCCTGCTGTCCGAATGTTTGAATTTCTTGCATTCCCGAAAAATTGTCCTGAAGCTGCGCGGAAAGTAGTCCCTGATATTTTTGCGCAACGCGGAAGTTCGGGCGGATTTTTTTAGTAAATATTTTTCCCGCAAAAAACACAAACGGAATCGGAATACAAGTAAACAATGCAAGCTTTGCATTTGTCATAAAAAGGATTGCCGTTACGCCCACAGCCGTCAAAACATTTGTAATACTATCCGGAAGAATATGTGCGTAAAGCATTTCAAACTGACCTGTATCGTTAATTGAACGGCTTACAAGGTCGCCGCTTTGCGTATTGCGAAAAAAGTCCATTGAAAGCGCCTGAAATTTATCATAAATTTTTACGCGCATGTCAAATACAAGCCGCCATGCCGCAAGATGCGACATGTAGCTGTTAAGAAACCGAAACAGTATTCTAAGTAAATACAGCGATAATAAAATTATCGCTGTATTTTGTATTGTCTTGATAGAAAATTCCGATTCACCGGTTATATCTTTTGTTACTCCGGAAATTAGCTGCGGCGCAATAAGATTTATCACGGTAAGACAAACCGTGCTTATCATTGAAACAAAAAGAAGCCATTTACATTTACGAGCTTCTTTCGCCGCCCGAATAAGTTGTTTCAAAAATTAACTCTCCTTATATAAAAGTTTTGCCCTTATGGTTTCCAATTTAACTCACTATACGATAATCAATTTATGCCCATTTCTTACACCTGTCAAATGAATCGTCATGTCGTCCGGCAAAAGTTCATAAGATGTAATGTCAATCATTATGCTTTGCCCCCTTCTTGATTTTATCATGATAGAAATACAGTTTAAAATCTAATTTAGCATTGTGGCAGTATGTATTGATTTCATTACTCAATTGCTCCCAATAATTCATATCCTTTTTTCTATAAATTGCATTATATATCTCCAAATGCTCAGGGTAATTTTCGGATATAAAACTTAAGACTCGGGGTAAATACCCCGCACGAAGATTTAAATTTTCAAAATAAAAAGAATCAGCAAATGGTTGTACATACTCTACGATATCGTTAAATCTTGTTATTTGGGGGAAGATTGGCGACATAAACAGATATGTTTTAATACCTGAATCATGTAAAATTTTTAGTGCTTCTATTCGTTTGTCTACGCTTGACGCATGTGGCTCTGTTAGTTTTCTAAATGAATCGTCCAAAGTGTTCATCGATATTCCTACACGTAAATCTGTAATCTTTTTTAGTAGATCAATATCGCGAGTAACTAAGTCGGATTTTGTAAGTATTTCAACCTTTGCGTTTGAGCCAATAAATTCGCTTAGTATTTTACGGGTCAATTCATATTTCTTTTCATATGGATTATATGCATCAGTTACTGAGCCAAATAAAACGGACGCGTTACCGATTTTATCTATTTGCGTTGGTTTATTTGTTAGTTTGATATCCAAAAAGTTGCCCCAATCTTCTTCGGTATGATTGGTAAAACGCTTCATAAATTCAGCATAACAATATATGCATTTGTGGGGGCACCCAACATATGGATTAACAACCCAATCCGCATCGGGTAACTTGGATGCGGTTAAATATGAACCTACTTGAACTTCTTTTATTTTAACCACTTATTTACCGCCCTCCAAATTCTAAGCAAATACAGCGATAATAAAATTATTGCTGTATTTTGTATTGTCTTGATAGAAAATTCCGATTTACCGGTTATATCTTTTGTTACTCCGGAAATTAGTTGCGGCGCAATAAGATTTTAACAGTAAGACAAGCAGTAATTATGTTAACTCACTATAAAATAAAAAAATATAGGTAAATCATAAGCCGGGTTCTGTGTTATGCCGCCATCTATCTTGGCTTTTTGTTGCCAAAAAGCTCACGCGGTCGTACCCGCAGCGGGACGGGCAGTCCCATAGCTGCTTATTCGACCTTGCTCCGAACGGGGTTTACATAGCCTTTTTTGTCGCCAAAAAAGCGGTGCGCTCTTACCGCACCTTTCCACGCTTACCTTTTTGAGTAAAAAAATCAAAAAGGCGCCC
>JAISHX010000193.1 GCA_031262335.1 Clostridiales bacterium | reverse complement strand
ACAGAAGTAGTTGATTCGCTGTCCCCCATTAAAAGAATCGGTATAGAGTCTGTTTCTTGTATACTTCTGATTCTTTTACAGACATCATATGTTGACTGCCCTGTGTCTGTTGAGTTTATAATAATAATATCAGCATCTCCGGCTTGAACTTTGAATATAGAACCTTTCAAATCGGAGACAGTAATCACATCCAAACCGTTACGCGTGAGGCAGCGGCTTATAAATGAAGCAATTTTTGTGCCGTTGTCTATCAACATTACTTTATCCATTAAGCTCTCCTTGACAACTCCCCAAACCTAAAGGCGTGGGATTCTTGGTTCAACGTCCATTGCTATAAAAACTTGATAGTCTTATACGGACTCCCCAAGAGTGTATTTACATGTGTCTCACAGTATAGAAACATTATACAAAATTGTGCTGTATATTGCAATACTCTTTTTGAATTTTCTCCGAAAATTCGTGTCTTATATTCCCATTGCTAAAGCAAGGGGCTTTTTCCTATTTAATATTTCATACTTCTATTATACAATGATATTTATAAATTATTTCTATTGAGGCATTCCTCCGCAAGTGAGTGCTTTGATAAAAGTCAGTTCGTTTCCTATTTCATTGTAATATAATTCATCCGCAAGTGAGAATGCAAGCCAAACACCTCGTCCGTGTTCGCTTTCAAGCCAGTTGTCCTTTCCAAATCCGGCGACAAGTTTTTTGTGGTCAAAACCATCGCCGTCGTCACGAATAACACAAGTAACACGAAAGTCATCTGCAATCTCAACACTGAGATAAACATTTTTTTCAGAATTATTTTTGTTGCCGTGTATTACGGCATTGTACAGCAGTTCGCTGAGAATCAGGCGGAAGTTATTTGCTTCATCGGCTGCAACGTTCGATACTCCGCGCAAAAACTCAACCGCTGCCGCTACGACTTCTTTTGCGACGCGTGCATCGCCGCAAAATGAGCGTTTAAAATTTAACGGCATATAAATCGCCGCCTTTCGTTTTACAGTTCGAGTCTTTTGTGAGTTTTTATCAATTTTGCGGAGAATGTTTCACCATAACTGATAATCAGTTCATCTGTAAAATTTTTAATAATCATTAAAGCTTGTCCCAGCTCTTCCTCAGGTGTAATTTTGGGAAACGACTGTTGACATTCAATCATAATTTCGATTGTTTCATTTTTGACTGTAAAAACGATTTTAAACAGTCCGCCTTCGGCGTTTGGTGCATTTCTTATAACGAATGTACATGCCTCCGAAACCGCCATTTTTACGTCTTCAATTTCATCAATACCGAACCCTATACGGTTTGCTATAGAAGAAGCCGTAAGTCGGGCTGCTGAAACGTAGGCGGGGTTAATAGGCAGTGAAAGAACAATGCTGTCTTGGTTATGCGGCGTTGTACTTGTCAATTGCTTTCTCCTCCTTTAGTTGTGAGGGTAAATGCCTGGTCGAGCTTTGTGATTTTGAACAAACGCGCAAGAGCAGGCTTTAAGTTTTCAATAAAGACTTCGCCGTCGTATTCCTTGACATTTTTAAGAACAGTAACAAGTGCACCCAATGCAGTGCTGTCAATATAATCCAAACTAGAACAATCAATAACAATGTCTGCCTTATGCTTTTCGATTAGAGCGAGCAACGCTTTTTTTAAATCGCCTGAGCTGAACAAGTCAATTTCACCGCTTACGGTAACTTTCCATTTTTTTAAGTCGTCACTATAGTCAGAAACAAGCTTGTAGTCCATAAAAACCTCCTTTGATATTCATTACATATATTATACACCATTTTTAGCAGTTGTCATGTATATTTTTGTTAAATCAAAAATATTTTATAAAGATAACTGTTCGGGGTGAGGAACAGAGGTGAAAATACCGCGCATACCGCATTACCGAAGAAAACGTTACGAAAAAAATTTGATTTCAATTCTAATTGCCTGTTTATTTATAGTTATACTGATAATTATAATTTTATTCAATACAGGGCATAAGTTGAAAATTCCGCCGGAGGATGTCGCCGCAATGCGTGTTCCTTACCGTGCCGCAATCAGGATGAAAACAATGGCAGAAAATTACGGAATAAATTTTCCGGAAATTTTCGCCGTATTTGCGTGTGACAATAAATTTTCCGCCGAGTTGATGCGTTCGGTATCCGATTCGGAAATTACAAATACATATGTTCTTAATTACAAATCAAAAAAAGCGTCAATCGGCGCAAAGGATATTGCCCCTTATACAAAACTTTTAGAAACTATTTGTTCCGAAATCGTGTATTTTCCCGTTGCCGGAGAATACAACGAATATATGTACGGAGATAATTTTGGAAACGAATACTTTTCCGGTCAAAGCAATCATACAGGCATTGATATTATAGAACGTGAAAACTGCATAGGCAGATTAAATATTATAAGCGCGGCAAACGGCGTTATAGAAACAGCAGGTACAAACGACAGCGAAGGTTCTTTTGTCGGAGTACGTTCTGCCTCCGGAAATCTTTACTATTATTCTTGTTTAGGCTCTCTTGCCCCGAATATAGCAGAAGGCAACGAAATCGTTGCCGGCGACCTTTTGGGAAGTATGGGCATTGCCGGTACTTCCGAACCTAAAAACGGTTATCCTGTGCGTCTGCATTTTGGAATAAAAGTTAATTCAAAACTATTTAAGCATGAAACATGGGTCAATCCGTATATTTTTCTTAGACTTGCGGAAAACGAAAATTTGTTAGTAACTTAACCCCGTAACATACTGCCGCCTGTTGGCAGGATATTTATCGAGCTATCCCCGTGTGTCCTGACAGTATAAATTAAACATTGCTATTTTGTTGGATTTAATATAAGATAAAATAAGCAGATAAATTTTAGGATATGTTTACAATATGATTTGGGTACTGAATGGCGTGTAACGGAGGCATAGTATGTTTAGGACAATATTTGCAAAACAATTGTTTGCATGTATGAGCGCGGTACTCATTTCTTTTTTAATTCTTGGATTTGCACTTGTAAGTCTTTTTGAAAACTTTTTTATAAGCCAAAAAACCGACGACCTAAAATCTCAGTGCCGCATGGCGGAAATAGCAATTGCAAAACATTATTCCTCTCCGTTTGAAATCAACACATACGGCATCATGCCAAACTTTTTAGTTGAACAGCGAGTATCACGCTTTAAAGAAGATTTGGCTACGTTATATGAGTTCACAGGAATGTCATTTTTTGTTATCGAGAAAAGCTATGTTGAAAGTGGTGTGCCGACTTATTTTGTAATTCACACATCAGATATTCAATTGGATAAAATTGAGTATGCTTTTTCAAACGGACTGAAATCCGCTTCAGAACGCGTATTTGACGGAGAAACAGTTATAGTACGCGGAAACCTTGCCGGAATTTACGGCGAAAATATGATTTCTGTCGGTTATCCTGTTATAAGCGGCGAACAAACAGAGGCAATGATTTTTATGAG
>JAISHX010000137.1 GCA_031262335.1 Clostridiales bacterium | reverse complement strand
ACAATACCTTCAATTTGTATATGTTGACGGAAATCTTCCACGGTAATCGGCTTGGAGCGGTTAACATTTATGCCGGTTGAGTCAATTGTGCGTGAAATAACTTCAGCCGAAATAATTTCCTTATTATCGTATGCACCGCCGAAAGGATTTTTCCCTTGGTCAATTCCTGTAAATTTCAAATTATAAATTGTTTTAATCTGACGAGGTTTAAATGTCGAAGAAAAGAAATAAACTCCGCCTGATACTGCAATACCAACAACAACGCTTACAAGTAATGCAATTAAAACTCCAAAAATTTTTGAATACATATATTTAAAAAACAACCCTGTATTAAAGTAGGTTATTTCGTCTGCCTGTTTTACAGAAAGCTCAATCTTTTTAGTATTATCTTCAGGTAGCGACTTTTCTGCAAGTTCGGTTTCTTTCAATGCTATACCTTCCTTTCAGTTATGCAATTAGCAAATGCCCGTATTTTTTATATAATTCATAAATTTGCATCAATTCACCTATTGTGTATTTTTCCATAGCGTACTTTTTCAGTTCGGATTTTACTTCAGGCGTAAGTCCTTTTTTCATTAAGCCTGTTACATAACTTATATCTATTTTCGATATAAGTTTGACAGCAAGTATTTGGTCGCTGACAGATACATTATTTTTTACAAATTCGACATTAAGCGGACTGTCTGTTGATACAGGCTTTTCGGTTGCAATAGCGTCAGTTATTTCGGCAGGGTTATCTGTCGCCGCGACAACTGTATCAGGAGGTGTTTGCTGTGGCGTATCTGTTTTTGGAGCTGTTATCGTTGCGGGAACATCAGTCGCGCTTACAGAAACGTTATTATCGTCGGACGGAATTTCTTTAATATCTTCTTCGATTTGAGCAATATCAATTTCTTTAATATGTTCTCCGATTTGAGCCATATCAATGTCTTTAAGTTGCTCGTTAATTTCTTCTGTTTGTCCTGATTCAGTAAGTTCTTTAAAAAAGTCGTTAAATTCTTCAAGATTTTGTTCTGTCAAAACTGAACGTGCTTTGTTGAGAACATATTGTTCCGCAAGGCGCACCCCTACAAAAACAATAACTATAAGAAGTCCCAAACAAATAAGCACAATTTTAAGTCCTCTATGGGTACGCATAAAAAGCACTGCCTTTCTTTTAAGAAAGGGCAGGGTCTAAACCCCGCCCTTCTGTGTTACGATTTATTTATTATTGCATTGTAACCTTAAAGACTGTAGGTTCATCATTGTTTCTTGTTACTTTTAGTTCAATATAGTCAAATGGAACCGGCATCTTGCGCCTTGCCTCTGAAATCTTCTCTGGTGTTATAGGATAGGTACATGTGGCAAAAACTCCGTCCTCAGTGCTGAGTTCAAGAACGTCAACGCCATCGCTTAAAGAATCGAACATGGTTTTAGCAACATTTTCAAGTTGCTCAGTATTAACACCTGTGGTGATAATATCGCGTTTTCCATCAAAACTCACTTTACCTTTTAATGAAGAATCCAAACCTTGAATAGCCGAACTGATTGCTTCTACTTTATCCTGCCAAGGATCATCAGCAGGTACTGGTGTCGGAGCAATTGTAGGTTTCGGACTTGGTGTTGCGGGGCTGTAAAACTCAATATAGAATGTAGCGTCTACATCTGTTTTTGCTTGCGTATCTGTAACTAAAATTTGAATATCAATTTTACGTGCAGAAAGAATAGCGGCGTTGTTCATTACAGCATCTTTTATAACACTACCGTGAATGTTGTCGCCGTCCCATGAGCCGATATGTGCATCGCCTACAGTGATAGTAATCGATTTAACATCTTCTGCAAGTACATTAAAGAATTCCTCTGTAATAACAGTAGAAAGCTCCTCAACTGTTAAACCATCAAGAATTCGAATTGTACGGTTGTCAAGAACACTAAAATGGCTTCTTACGTCTGTGTCAGGAATACGGTTGATTATATCTTTGATAGCTACAACTTTGTCGTTAATTACGTCAACCGGAGGTTTGTAAGGCGGAGGAACAAGACCGCCCGGCTGTGTCGTCGGGACAGGTGTTGCGGTTGCGCCGGGAGCAAGTGTTGCGGTCACGTCAGGCGTTGCGGTTGCTTCAGGAGCAACTTCTTCTACTATTTCTGTAGATACTTCAAATTCTTTTTCTGTAATTGTATTTGTTGTCACAGATTTACTTGCGTTGCCTTCCGAGTCTAAAATAGAAAGTAGTTCTTTTACTTTGTCAAGAACGTTAATGGCAGTTTTTACTGAATTGTTGTCAAACTGTAATGTAACGTTTTCTGCGCCGACATTAGCTGTTTCGACTGTAGATTCTGTTGAAACAGTAACTTTTGTGTTCGCTGCGGCGATAACTACTATAGAAACAGCGGATTTTCCGCCTATTACAATATCTTTGACAACAGAAGCAGAGCCGACAAGTTTCGAAACTGTTGCATCAACAAGATTTACAACTGCGTTTATTACAGGTGTTGAAAACACATCGCTCTTTTTGCCTTCAACGATTTTAACGTCTGAGAAAAGACCTTGAAGGGATACATTTTTGTTTGACATAACAGACAATGTCGGAAGTTTTATGTCTGTTTTGTTTTTAATGCTAACAGGGAACTGCATCGAAGAAATTGTAACTGCTCTTTTAATTTTTGTTCTGCCGGCAAGGATAATCGAGTTTTCACCGCCGCCTTGAACAACAAGCTCACCGTTGATTTCAACGTCTGTAAGTGTAACTTCGCCGTTTCCGACAGAAGGACTTACGATAACGTCCTCATAAGAACCGCCGGAGTAAGATTTCGCTTCGGTAATAACAAGGTTTTTGCCGGAGCGTACAACATTATAAACGAAGTAAGCAGCTTCTGCTCTTGTGATTGCCTTTGCAGGCTCAACTTTATGGTTAAGGAAGAAGATTCCTCTTTCTTCAAGAGCTTTCACGCTGTCAAGAGCATAATCCGCAACTGATGCAATATCAGTATATTGTGTTTCGAAACTTTCTGCCGCTGAGGCATATCCGGCAGCACGCGCAAGCATTGTAATAGCTTCCTGACGTGTTATTGTGCCTTTTGGGTCAATTACATTTGCACCGGCAACAACTCCTGATTTGCCTGTGATAATACCAAACGCAACGCTTGGAATCATGTATTCTTTTGCCCAATCTTGAACGGCAGTTGAATCTGGGAACAAAGCAAGAGCATCGTCGAGCCCGCCTATAGAGTTATAGTTAAACGCTCTGCCGATATAGGCTGCAAATTCCTCTCTTGTAATAGGACTGTCAGGTCTTGCTGTGCGTACACCGTTTTCGTTAAGATAGCCGTTAATAATGTCCAATCCGATTTTTTCAATACTTGAATGATACGAATTTGTTGAGTCTAAATCCGTAAAATTAGCACCAAGCACACTCCAATATGACCCTAAAGACATTGAAGCGGCAAGAGCAATAGCGAATACTTTCTTGATTGATTTCTTCAAAGCTGAAAACCTCTCTTTCATAAAATTTAATAAGCTTACGCTTTTTAGTGTATTTCCGTGTGCTCCACGGTATAAGTACATTATACATAGAAATTTCTACGCCATCATCCCCCCTTTTTATGTTATAACAAAGCCTGACACGACAACTATCAGGCATCACGTAATACATTTTTTGAATTTTTCCGGAAAATTCGCGCCTTATATTCCCCATAGCTAAAGCAAAGGGCTTTACGGCGTGTTCGTAGAAAGAGTATACCTTATCGGCTACCAAAAAGCAAGTGTTTTTTTTAAATTTTTAATTAGAAAATATTTCTTTTTTGTTACGACGCTTAAAGCCTATGTTCGTTGACTATCAAATCCTATAATACATTTTTTGAATTTTCCCGGAAAATTCGTGCCTTATATTCCTATGGCTACATTATAAATGAACACACACCCAAATGCAAGTTTTTTTTAAAAAATTTGAGTAGAAAAAAATTTTTTTGGATTATTGAAAATAACCGAACTTTTATTAGAAAACAGCGTTTATTTAGGTAAATATGATAAATAAGGAGCGTAATATTATGTTTGCAATAGGTGCAGGTATAGCTATTGTGGCAATTGTAATGGGAGCAGTTGTGAAAATAGTGCAAATAAGCATACGCCACGCAGAAAATATAGAACGTATGAAACATGGTTATCCTCTTTTAAATGGTGACAAGCCTACTCAAGAGCCTTATAAAATTATAGATGCAAAAGAGGTCAGCTATGAATACGATAAAATAAAAATCCAGTAAAACATGCAACTGCACCAAAGGGTTATTTTTACAGACCCTTTGGTGCATTACACCCCATTGCTACGAAGGGCTGTATATAATTTTTCTTATACTTGCTTCTGATAAGCAGAACTCCTGAGTCAGCTCTGCTACGGACAACCCTTCTCTGTATAACGTACTTATTTGTATATTTCGTTTACAAATTTCAGCACGGCAGCCGCTTAATTGTCCCCAGGCGGCTTTTTTTTCTTGTGGTTTTGGAACATACAAAAGTTTACCGCCTGCATATTTTTGTAATTCCAACAATAAATCAGGCGGAAGTACATCGTTCCCGTTGATATAGCTCAAATTTATAGCCCTCCTGTATAATTATTCGTGATAATTGGTTTTTCTTCCAAACAAATCTCATTGTTATAATCTCCTTTCTTTATAATATAAATTTAAATGTGTTTTTTTGCGTAAAAAGAGGCATATTAACTATACTCTAAATATGAGAGGACAGTATAAATGACAAAATTTCAGCTTTTACGCGAATTAGAAAAAATAAGGGACTTTCTTTCAACATTAAAAAATTACGATACAAACGGAATAATATTCATAAACTTGGAAAGCTTTTACATGTTCATTGAAAACCAACTTGGAGTCGGTTGTGAATTACGCAAAACTGTCAAATCCATTACACCATATATTCCGCTTACTGTTTCAGATGATAACTTACGCCTTTTTATTGAGGCGGCAGTTCACAACGACAATGAGGCAATCGCAGAAATGGAAAATGCTTTCCTTGAAAGTTCAATGGCTCGTCTTATAAATTCAATTTACGGTGCAATCGGTGACGAAGAATCATGGCAAGAAATTGTATCCGTTTGCATGAAAATTTTTGAGTACAAACAAGAAGGAGTTCCTCTTAACGGCGTAACGGATACTCTCGCTTTTTCGGGAATAACAACTCCTTGAGTTTGCTACGGAAAAAATATGCCGCGATTATGCCGGCAACTAAAAGTCCTGTCACAATCAACGTTATAACAACGACGGGACTTTTTTTATTTTTTTCGGCAGTAACATTTTCCGTATTTTCCGCAAAAACAAATTCTGCCTCTTGTTCCGATAAATCCTCCACAACAGGAGCGGCAACGGACTCTGCCGCCAAAAGTCCTACTGTACCCAAGTATTGTCCGTTTGACGATATTGTTAAAACCCCTACAGAATCTCCGGCATCAACAGGAAGTGTTGCGTTTGCATCCCAATTTGCAAAAACCTCCATAGTTGTTTGCTCCGGAACAAGGAACGAAACTTTTTCTGACGGAACAGCCGAAACAGAAATACCTTCAATTATAATATTTGTCTTAAAATCAGCAGAAAACGGCTCTTTTTGAACATACGGAAATGAAAACCCATATTCCATAAGTGTTTCGGCGTCTTTATAAGGTTCATTTTTTTCACCGTGCAACAATGCACAAATAAGTTTTTTGCCGTCTTTTTCCCCAAGAACAACAAGTGTGTGTCTTGCCGCATCAGTATAACCTGTTTTTCCGCCGACAATATAGTCAAGATAAAATTCACCCTGCTTAATTAGTTTGTTTGAATTTGCAATGTTACGGTTTTCCGGTTGTTTTTCGGTTGGAGCAATTTGGTATGAAACTGTTGAAATTGCCTCAATAAATTCAGGATGCTTTACTGCTTCTTCAAATATGCGCGCCAAGTCGTGCGCCGTTGTGTAATGTTCGTCATCGGGAAGTCCGTGTGCATTTTTAAAATTTGTGTCTGTACAGCCTAATTCTTTTGCGCGTTCGGTCATTAAAGCGGCAAAATCTTCAAGACTTCCGGAAACATATTCGGCAATTGCCGCAGAAACTTCATTTGCGGAAGGCAGCATTATTGCGTATAATGCGTCACGGGCGGTCAGCGTTTCATCGGGATTCATTGCAATGTTACTGCTCCCGACTTCGATACTGCCGACAGCCTCCTGCGAAAAATAAATTTTCACGTCAAATGAAGGAGAGGAAAGCGGGTCGTCCGTCACAGCCGGAATAAAACCCGCATCCGTCTTTATTTTCTCAAGCAGAAGTAACGCTGTCATAACTTTTGTTGTGCTTGCAGGGTATTGAACTTCGTCAGCATTTTTTTCATAGAGGACAATGCCTGTATTGGCATCAATCAGAACCGCGCTTTGGCACAATAATTCGGGCTGTTCTGTACTTGTTCCGAAAACATTTGCACTATAAGCGATTAAAATGCACATAAAAAATAAAATTGAAATTTTCTTCATAGTGTGGCATCATTCTCCTTTGGACAAATTTCTATGTGTTAAATTTGGAAATCATTTTCGGAAATGTTTTGTGTTTTCCCTACAAGCGCGACAGACATTTTATCAAAAATAAAAGTTGAATCTATTGTACGAGATAACGCGTCAATGTCTATGCTGTCAATTTTTTGAATAAGTTCATCCGGACTTGTTATTTTGCCGAGAAGCAGTTGCGCCCGTCCTATACTGGACATTCTGGAAGAAGAATTTTCTAAGCTTAACAAAATGTTGCTTTTAATTTGTTCTTTAGTCCGTTCAAGATACTCTGACGAAATTCGTTCTGTGCGAAGTTTGTTTATCTCCTGAACAATAACATCAAAGGCGGGTTTAATCTGGTTTGGGTTAGCGGCAGCATATATTGTGAACAGACCTGTATCAAGGAAACCTGAATTATACGAATAAATAGAGTAAACAAGACCGTATTTTTCTCTGACAGACTGAAAAAGCCGCGAACTTACGCCGCCGCCGAAAAGGACATTTAAAGTCGTCATCGAATAGGTTTCGTCGTCAGGAAGGCTCACCCCGGGAAAAGAAATAGCCATATGGACTTGTTCGACATCTTTTTCTTTTTTAGTAAAGCAAGGCTTGTACACGGCATTATACACAGGATTTTTATAAACTATTTCAGGACTTGGAAAAGCACCGAAATAACGTTCAATTTTTTTTACTGTTTCATTTTCGGAGAAATTACCTGCAATAGCAATTACTATATTTTCGGGACGGTAATTATGCAAAAAATAATCAACAAAAGTATTATGATTAAACGTGCTTATAGTTTCTGTTGTTCCTAAAATAGGATATGCGAGAGCGTTATCAGGAAAAACGTTTTGCTGTAAAATTTCTGTTACTAAGTCTTCCGGCGAATCTTCACTCATGCTGATTTCTTCAGAAATTACATTACGCTCTTTTTCAATTTCCGCATCCGAGAACAACGAGTTGAAAAACATATCTGAAAGCACATCAAGTGCTTGGTCAAAATGAGAATCAAGAACACGCGCATAATAGCAAGTCATTTCTTTTGCGGTATAAGCATTAAGCTGTCCGCCTATGGCATCAAATTCGTCAGCGATTCTGCTTGCCGAACGCGTTTCCGTACCTTTGAACAGCATATGCTCAATAAAATGTGAAATGCCGTTATTCTCTTTGCTTTCGTTGCGCGAGCCGTTTCTGACCCATATTCCAAAAGCGATTGACCGCACAAATGGTATTGTTTCCGCTATTATTTGCACCCCATTTGAAAGGGTTATTTTATTAAACAAAGATGGTCGTCCTTTCTTACCCCTCATAAAGAAAAAAGCAAGACATTGGGGGCTTTTTGCCCCCACCTCCCCTTTTTGCAGACGGAATGTAACTTTAAAGAGTAGCTTTGCGTGAGAGGTTTAATCTGCCGCGTTCGTCAATCTCAAGGAATTTTACGTTTATTATATCGCCGACCTTAACAACATCCTCAACGGTTTTAACACGTTCTTTTGCAAGCTGAGAAATATGAACAAGACCTTCTTTTTCAGGAGCAATTTCGACAAACGCACCAAAAGTCATCAGACGCGTAACTTTTCCGGTATAAATTGTGTCTTTATCAAGTTCTTTTGCTATTGCGTTTATCATGCTTACTGCTTTTGCGGCGGATTCGGAAGACCTTGCCGAAATAAATATGCGTCCGTCATCCTCGGTATCAATTTTATCAACACCTGATTCTTCGATAATACGGTTGATAACTTTTCCGCGAGAGCCGATAACTTCAGAAATTTTATCAGGGTTTATTTTTACAATTTGGATTTTGGGGGCATATTCAGAAATTACGGTACGCGTCTCTGATATTGCTTTCAGCATTACCTCGTCAAGAATATAGTTGCGGGCGGCATGAGTTTGGCGTATAGCTTTTTCAATAATTTCCGGAGTAAGTCCTTCTATTTTAATATCCATTTGAATTGCGGTAATACCGTCTTTTGTTCCGGCGACTTTAAAGTCCATATCACCGAAAAAGTCCTCAAGACCCTGAATATCTGTAAGGAGTACAAAATCGTCTGTACTTTCCCCTGTTACAAGCCCGACCGAAATTCCGGCAACAGGGCTTTTTATCGGAACGCCCGCCGCCATAAGCGACATTGTACTTGCACAAACGCTTGCCTGTGAAGTTGAACCGTTTGAGCTAAGCACTTCCGAAACAAGGCGGATAGCATAAGGAAAATCTTCTTCCGGCGGAATTACAGGCAACAATGCGCGTTCGGCTAATGCTCCGTGACCGATTTCGCGTCTGCCCGGACCGCGTGACGGACGTGTTTCGCCGACAGAAAAACTTGGGAAATTATAATGGTGCATATAACGTTTTGATTCTTCGGCGACGTCAAGACCGTCGAGCCGCTGAACTTCTCCCATTGAGCCTAATGTAGCAACTGTAAGGACTTGTGTTTGTCCGCGTTTAAATAATGCGGAACCGTGAGTACGCGGTAAAATGTCGACTTCGGCTGTCAGAGTACGAATTTCATCCAATTTTCTTCCGTCCGGACGTTTATGGTCACGCAAAATCATTTTGCGGACAGTTTCTTTTTCGTAATTATAAATAGCTTCGGCAATAAGAGAGCCGTACTTTTCTTGTTCGTCGCCTTCAAACGAGGGCATAATGTTTTCCATAACTTCGTCGGTAATAAGGTTAATTTGTTCATCGCGTTCTTGTTTAAGGTCTTTAAAGACTGCTTCCTCCATGCGCTCTGCGGAAATAAGCTCACGAAGTTTTTGTTTTATTTCATTTGGAACAGAATGTTCTTCATATTCTTTTTTAGGTTTACCGCATTCGGCTTTTATGCCGTCAATAAATTTTACAAGGCGAACATTTTCTTTGTGTGCAAATTCTATCGCGGCAATCATAACATCGTCGGAAACTTCTTCCGCGCCAGCCTCAATCATCATGACTTTATCTTCGGTTGAGGCAACAGTAAGCGAAAGTTTTGAAGTTTCACGTTCTGCCGAATTTGGGTTAATGATAAATTGACCGTCGATAAGCCCGACGTTAACGGCGGCGGTTGTTTTTTTAAACGGAATATCGGAAATAGAAAGAGCAATTGATGCTCCCAGCATAGCCGCTACTTCGGGGCTGCAATCTTGGTCAACCGAAAGCACGGTTGCGACGACGGCGACATCGTTTCTGTAGTCTTTAGGAAAAAGAGGACGAATAGGACGGTCAATAACGCGTGATGTAAGGACAGCCTTTTCTGTTGGTTTGCCTTCGCGCTTAACAAATCC
>JAISHX010000176.1 GCA_031262335.1 Clostridiales bacterium | reverse complement strand
CCGAATCATGTTACCGGAAAAGGAATTATCAAACAACTCCGGAAACGATACTCCGGCGCAAATATAGTGGCAATTGATTACGACCCTGGTGCAAGCGAAGTAAATCAGCTTAACAGAATTAAGCTGATGCTGTCAGCGGCGGTAAGGAATTTGCAAGAGTAATAGGGATAAATAACCTTATATAAAAGCTTTGGGCAATGATAAAGATTGTTTTTAAATAATCTTTATCATTGCCTGTAAATTTTGGCAGTGATATAATTTATTTAACTTAAAAGTTAAACATTATATTAGCCCTATGGGCTGGGCTAATCGTGGCACTTAAATTCCGCTTCGCTCCATTTCGGTGTTAGTTTCTTTTATTAGATTTTTTAAGGGGGTAAAAACTTGACATTAAAACAATTCAAACTACTGTTTAAGGGCAGTTATTTGTGGTGTATTATTCCGATTATTGCTACATTTCTTGATGTGGGATTTCAAATGATTCCGCCAATGATAATCAAAACTACTCTTGATTCGGTTTTAAGCACAGACCCGTTGTCTGCGCCTGCTCCGATGGTTTGGATAATTGAAAAAATCGGCGGAACACAAGCAATTGCACAACATTTATGGTATTGTACAATTGCAATTGCAATTATTGCAATAATCAATGCTGTGCTGTTTTTTGTTCGTAAGCGCGTCACAGCTACTGCGGCAGAAGGAATGGCACTAAGACTGAAGGACAGGCTATATGACCACCTTCAAAAATTGCCTTACGAATATCACATTAAGGCAAAAACAGGAGATTTAATTCAGCGTTGCACTTCCGATGTTGAAACAATAAGAAGGTTCGTGAATGTTGTAGTTATGGATATTAGCCGCGCCATATTTCTTATGATATTTTCATCAATCGTAATGTTCAGCGTTAATGTCCAATATTCAATTATTTCTGTATGCTCTATTCCTATACTCGTAATTGCTTCATATTTTTACTCGAAACGTATTCACAGGCTGTTTAAAAAAATTGATGAAAAAGAAGGCGAGCTTTCAACAGTTCTTCAGGAAAACGTTTCCGGTATAAGAGTAGTAAGAGCTTTTGGCAGACAAAAACTTGAACTTCAGAAATTTGAGAAGAAAAATACCGAATATAGAGATATGACGAAGAAATTCGGAAATCAGTTAGCAATATATTGGGGCGTAGGTAATTTTTTGTGTTATGCGCAAATTCTTTTAACCCTTATAGCCGGCGTCGTCATGTCAAGAACTAATCCGGAAATTACGGTTGGAACAATAATTATGTTTCAAACTTATGTTCAGCTTATAGTTTGGCCAATGAGGCAGTTTGGACGGCAGTTAAGCGAATTTAGCAGAATGAGGGTTGCTGTTTCCAGAATATTTGAAATTTTAAACGAGCCTGAAGAGTCGGATACCCCGGGTGCAGAAGAACATGACTTGCGCGGAGATATTGTTTTCAAAAATGTAAGTTTTGCATATTCAGGTCAGTCAGAAAAGATTTTGCAGAAAATGAGCTTTGCAATAAAGAATGGTGAAACAATTGCTATTTTAGGTGCCACAGCGTCGGGTAAATCAACACTAATGCACATTCTGCTCAGACTTTACGATTATCAGTCAGGCTCAATCAAAATTAACGGTGTCGAACTAAAAAATATAAGCAAAAAATATTTACGGAAAAAAATTGGTATTGTGCTTCAAGAACCGTTCCTTTTTTCAAAAACAATACGCGAAAATATTAGAATGGCTAACCATGCGGCAACAGATGCAGAAATTGAAGGCGCGGCAAAAACTGCTGCTGTACATGATGATATAAACGATTTTGAAAAAGGCTATGAAACAATAGTTGGTGAAAAAGGTGTTACACTTTCGGGGGGGCAGCGTCAACGTGTCGCAATTGCAAGAACTATTATAAAAGAATCTGATATTCTTATTTTTGATGATTCACTTAGTGCGGTAGATACAGAAACAGACGCGCAAATCAGAAATGCCCTTGCAGAACGTGAAACAAAAGCTACAACTTTTATTATTTCTCAAAGAATAACAACTTTAATGAAAGCTGACAGGATTTTTGTAATTGAAGGCGGTAAAATATCCGCAATAGGAACGCATGCGGAGCTTATTGCAAAAGAAGGTCTATACTCACGCGTTTGGGCAATTCAGGCAATGCTTGCAGACCAACTTGAGGACGAACTTCCTTCCGATAATTTGAAAGGGGGCAAAACTAATGGATTTTGAAGAACAGGATTATACAAAATCAATAGATTTAAGTCTGTGGGGTAAAATTCTTAAATTTGCTTTTAAATATAAAAAATATGTTGTTGCATTTATTTTTCTTAATTTTGCTGTAAGCTTTTTGTCGGTTGTTTTCCCTCAACTGACACGGTACGCAATAAATCATTTTGTTGAGGCAAGAGAATACGATAATATAACTGCATTTTCTATATTATTCATAAGCCTTGTTGCTTTATCTGCGCTTTCATGGGGAATTTTTCTTTGGATTGGCAACCGTCTTGAAGTTAACATCGTTCATGATATAAGAGAAAAAGGATTCAGAAAACTTCAGAATTTATCATTTTCATATTTCGATAAAACTCCTGTCGGCTGGATTATGGCAAGAATGTCGTCAGATTCGCAAAAAATCGGCGATGTTGTTGCATGGAATCTTTTTGACCTTATTTGGTCAACATCTCTGATTATTTTAACAATCGGAGCAATGCTGTTAACAAATGTAAAATTAACAATAATCACAATTGCTGTAATGCCTGTTATGTTTATTGCGAGTATATATTTCCAAAAAAGAATATTAAAGGGTCACAGAAAGACAAAAAAAATAAACTCAAATATTACAGCGGCATATAATGAAGGCATCACCGGAGCAAAAACAACAAAAACAATTATACGTGAAGAAAAAAACTTTGAAGAGTTTCAAGAATTAACTTCAAGTATGCGCAATTCC
>JAISHX010000028.1 GCA_031262335.1 Clostridiales bacterium | reverse complement strand
TTAATATTTTGCTCTTAATCTTTTAAAAGACGGGATTCCAAAGGGGCGATTTGTCCCTTTGGCAGGAGGTTTGGAGGACAGAGTCCTCCAAGGTCTTATCTTTTTTCTTTTAACTTTTTAAATTAAAATACTATATGGTGAGCTAATTTTGTGAAAGGCTGGAAATTTTATGGAAACAGATTGCCTTATTCTCGGAATAGAAACGTCTTGTGACGAAACAAGCGCGGCAGGTGTTAAAGACGGCAAGCAAATACTTTCAAATATAATTCATTCACAAATACCTGTACACAGGCGTTTTGGCGGCGTTGTACCGGAAATTGCGTCGCGCAATCACATTGTTAAAATTAACGAAGTTGTTGACAGTGCATTAAAAGAAGCGGATGTAACTTTTGCCGATATTTCCGCAATCGGCGTAACGGCAGGTCCGGGTCTTGTCGGGGCGTTGCTTGTTGGTGTTGCGTTTGCAAAGGCGGCGGCGTATGCCGCAAAAAAACCGCTTATTGCCGTTCACCACATCGAAGCGCATATATGTGCCAATTATTTATCTTCAAACCTTTGTCCGCCGTTTATATGTCTGGTTGCGTCAGGAGGTCATACGCATCTTGTTTATGCCGAAGATTACGACAAGTATGAAATTATCGGACGCACGCGTGACGATGCCGCCGGAGAAGCTTTTGATAAAGTGGCGCGAGCAATAGGTTTGCCGTATCCGGGCGGTGTTGAAATTGAAAAACTTGCAAAAGACGGCAATGCGGACGCATATGTTTTTCCCGCCGCAATGAAAAATGATACTGATTTCAGTTTTAGCGGGTTAAAATCCGCCGTGCTGAATTTTATAAACAGTACAAAAATGAACGGAGAACAGTTTTCAAGACCAAATCTTGCCGCATCTTTTCAGAAAACGGTTGCGGAAACGCTCGTTTCCAAAGCAATCTCTGCATGCATGCAAAAAAATTGCAAAAAAATTGCTCTGGCGGGCGGAGTTTCGGCAAACGGCGAAATTCGGCGGCTGATGAAACAGGCGGCTGAATCAAAAGGAATTGAGTTTTTTGTTCCTCCGACGGTTTTATGCACAGACAATGCCGCAATGATAGCTGAAAGAGCATTTTTCAGCTTTATAAAAGGCAAATTCGCGGGACTTGAACTCAACGCGTATCCTAACATAGAAATGGGAGCATTATGAACGAGTATACTTTAGTTAAAACAGAAGGAATGGCAAAGCGTGGCACACTTATTACGCCGCACGGAGTTATAGAAACACCTGTGTTTATGAATGTCGGAACAGCCGCCGCAATAAAAGGGGCTGTTTCGACAAGTGACTTGGATGAAATCGGCACTCAAGTTGAACTTTCAAACACATATCACTTGCACTTACGCCCCGGTGATGAGATTATTAAAAGTCTTGGCGGAATACGCAAATTTATGGTATGGGATAAGCCTGTTTTGACAGATTCAGGCGGTTATCAGATTTTTTCTCTTGCAAAGTTACGAAAAATCAAAGAAGAAGGAGCATTTTTCTCTTCTCACATAGACGGACGGAAAATTTTTATCGGTCCCGAAGAAAGCATAACTATTCAGTCAAATCTTGCAAGCACAATTGCAATGGCTCTTGACGAATGTCCGCCATCTCTTGCCGAACGCGGTTATATGCAAGATTCCGTTGCAAGAACAACACGCTGGCTTATGCGTTGCAAAAATAAAATTGTCGAACTGAATAATTCAGAAACTACTTTAAATCACCGGCAAATGCTTTTTGGTATAAATCAGGGAGGAATTTTTCCGGAAATTCGCCGTGAGCATGCAAAGCAAATTTCCGAAATGAATCTTGACGGTTATGCCGTCGGAGGGCTTGCTGTTGGCGAAACTCACGAACAGATGTATTCTGTCTTAGAAGAAACAGTACCGTTTTTGCCAAAGGACAAGCCGACATATTTAATGGGTGTCGGTACGCCTGAAAATATTCTTGAGGCGGTTGCCCGCGGAATTGACTTTTTTGACTGCGTTCTTCCCGCAAGAAACGGCAGACACGGAAATATTTACACAAATGCCGGTAAGCTTAATATGCTTAATGCCCGTTATGAGCGTGATGATTCGCCTATTGCGGACGGCTGCACCTGCCCTGTTTGCAAAAAATATTCAAAAGCTTATTTAAGGCATTTATTTAAAGCGCGGGAAATGCTTGCGATGAGGTTTGCTGTTACACACAATTTATATTTTTATAACAATCTTATGAAAGAAATCCGTGAAAGTATAGAAAACGGCTCTTTTTCGGAATATAAGAAAAACAGACTTGACGGATTCCGGCAAAATCTTGTATAATTATCGCTACCGGCAAGAAAACTCCGCCTCTTATGCGAGGGATGAATTGCCACCGCATTTTTTTCAAAAATACTTGCAAAAAGTTTTGGAATATTATATAATGCAACTAATCGTAAAGCTAAGTGTGTGAACTTGTAAAATTAGATTTTTATAAATTTTGCAAGGCAGGTAGAGGGTATGCCGATATGTTTTATAAAGTGCGAGAAGTGAAGCCGCTACCGGAGTATGAGCTTTTGATAGTATTCGCAAACGGAGAACAGAAAAAGTACAATGTACAGCCGCTTTTCAATAAGTGGGAAGCGTTCAAAGCACTTACTTCTACTAAAGGATTATTTGAACAGGTAAAAGTAGACGTAGGGGGCTACGGTATTAGTTGGAATGACGATATAGACTTATCGTGTAATGAACTTTACGAACATGGTGCAAACTGCGCCGTAATGCTCAATCATTTTTTAGAATAATCACTAAATATAGAACCGTGGGACACACGGAGTTAGCTTGGTAAATAATCTGACATTAGTCGGGTGTTCCCAAGAAACCCCCGTTTCAAATGCGTTAAGCGGCGGAAGTGTGTTACTATATGTTGGAGGAAAAAATGGAATTTTTTATCGGCGGACAAGTGTTCGCAACAGGAATAATAAATGCCCCAAGTAATGAGCAACAAACAGGTACATCAACAACATCAACGGAAGGTACCGCTACAACCGACGTTCCGGCAGAGGCTGACGCAGGCGGTTGGGGAGGAATGCTTGCGATACTTCCTATTTATGCAGTGATGGGCGTTGCTATTTGGTTTTTCCTGTTCCGTCCGCAAAAGAAACGCGAAAAACAAATGAAAGAAATGCAGGAAGGTCTTAAAGTCGGTGACAATATAATTACCAGTGCGGGATTTTTCGGCAAAATAGTTGAAGTAGGACAAGAAGCAAATGTCGTTGAATTTGGCGTAAGTGGGCGTTCTGTTCGTATACCCGTCAAAAAAAGCGACATACTTGGCATAAAAATGCCTGTTCTCACCCCTCCGCATGTAAAAGAAGAAATTAAGTAAAAAAATAAGACCATGGAATAAACTCCAAGGTCTTATTTTTATATTTATATAGCCGTTTAACTTTTTAAACTTAAACGACTATAATTTTTTACTGATAATCAAC
Source organism: Clostridiales bacterium (assembly GCA_031262335.1). Lineage (GTDB taxonomy): Bacteria > Bacillota > Clostridia > Lachnospirales > WRAX01 > JAISHX01. The sequence goes on along the minus strand of JAISHX010000028.1, from coordinate 977 downwards.
GACTTCTGCCCAGCGAAGAAGAAATTCGCGTTCTTCAGGCTTTCCTTTGACAGATTGCGACGCGGCAACGATTGGCAGCCAGTTTTGTACATAGTGAGGAGCCGTATTGCTTTTTTGGCAAAAAAGCTGTAAATATCTGTCGCCGGTTTTTTTGTCGCCATGCAGACAAAACAGAAGATATGTCCGAGCGGCATCGGCGGAAGCGTTGCCTTGAGTTGCGTGCGCCCAGTCAATAACGTAATATTTGTCGTCAGGAGTAATAATTATATTGCTTGGATTAAAATCTCCGTGGCATAGCTTGCGGTGTTTCGGGAGTGATTCAAGACGCGTATGAAGGTCATACTTTGCGGCGTCGCTTAAGCTTGATTCACTGATTTTACGATTCATTTTGTCAAGAAGGTGATTAAGCATAGGCGCCGACTTGGAATGAATCTCAAGCTGAATATTTACAAAACGGTCAATAAGGCTTTCGTCAGCAGGATTTTCTTCGATAAGTTTTGCGAGTGTTTTACCTTCAATAAATTCAGAAACAATAGCCCATTTTCCGTCAATCTGTGCAACGGCAATCAGTTTTGGAACAGAAAGCCCTGTTTCTTCAACGCGTGCATGGTTTAAAGCTTCATTAAGAATATCTGATTTTAAAAAGCCTTCATTAAAGACTTTAATACCGTAATTTCCGTCGCGGTAAACTGTTTTATTCGGACGGACGGCGACTGTGTTGTCAAGTTTAAATTCACTCATTGACTAACCTCCTTACCGTAATAAGCTTTAAGGTAAATTTGCTTTATTTCCGCAAAGAGCGGATAACGAGGGTTTGCACCCGTGCATTGGTCATCGAACGCCATTTCTGTCATTTCATCAAGAGTTTCAAGGAACTTTGATTCGTCTACGCCATATTCCGCGATTGTTTTTTTGATTCCTGTTTTTTCTTTAAGCGTTTCTATTGCCGATATAAAGTTTTCAAGAGTTTCCTCATC